>NZ_LPDI01000062.1:0-14122 GCF_001528895.1 Burkholderia sp. MSMB1078WGS
CGGGAAGAACACCTTGCCGAGCGTGACGGCGATATAGCTGTAGACGCCGAAGTCGAACCATTCCATCGCATTGCCGAACGCCATCGCGCCGACCGCGCGCTTGAGGACGGCAGGGTCAACGATCGTGATGTCGTCCAGCTTGACGGACTTGCGCGAAGGCCGGGCTTTCGCGGGGTGCGCTTGCGACGGGCTCAATGAACTCTCCTGGAATTGCCTTGGCAACCGGCCGGCGGGAATGCGGCGAGGTCGTGCGGACCGACGGACAGCGAAGGCGGATGTCTCGGGGATGCCTCGAAGCCGGTGGCGTGACGCGCGCGGCGGACGACACCGGGCAGGTGTGTTGTGCGAACCAGTTTAGAGAAACGGGCGCGAGCGGCTATCGGTCATGCGCCCGGAAACCGGTGGTAAACGACACGCCCGGGGGAGCGGCGCCAATGGCGCCCCGCCGGGCGGAGGCGCGGCGTGGATGGTCATCTCGCCATTCATTTCGCCATTCGCCGGCGCGCGGATACCAGCAATGCGACGAACGCCGCTTCATCCGCCCGCAGGCCACGCGGCGTACGCCGGACCGAGAGCGCGGCGAGCGTGCCCGCCTCGAATGCGTCGAGCACGGCCGGGTGGATGTAGCAGCGGCGGCACACGGCCGGCGTGTTGCGCAGCAGGTCGGCCACCGCGCGCACGGTCTCGACGATCTGCTTGCGGGCATGCGTGACACCGCGATGCTCCACGCGCCGCAGCAATGCGAGCGCGTGCACGCTGCCGGCCCAGGTCCGGTAGTCCTTTGCGGTGAAATCGGCGCCGCCGGCCTCGCGCAGGTAGTCGTTCACGTCGGACGACCCGACCGGATGGCGTGCGCCGTCGTCGTCCACATACTGGAACAACTCGTGACCGGGCAGCTCCGCGCAACGCCGCACGATGCGCGCGACCCGCGCGTCGTCGACCGTCACGTCGTGCTCGATCCCGCTCTTGCCGGCGAAGCGCAGCCGCACCTGGCCAGGCTGGATCTTCAGATGGCGCTTGCGCAGCGTCGTCAGCCCGTACGAGCCGTTTTCGCGCGCATATTCCGCGTTGCCGATCCGCGCGAGCGTCGTGTCGAGCAAGCGGACGATCGTCGCCACGACCTTGTCGCGCGGCATGCCCGGCAACGCCAGATCGCGCGCGACGCGCGCGCGGATGCGCGGCAGCGCCCGCGCGAACGCGGCCATCCGCGCGTACTTGTTCGCATCGCGGGTCGCGCGCCACTGCGGGTGATAACGATACTGCTTGCGGCCGCGCGCGTCGCGGCCCGTTGCCTGCAGATGGCCGAGCGGATCCATGCAAATCCAGACGTCGGTGTACGCGGGCGGAATCGCAAGCGCGTCGATGCGGGCGATTTCGTCGGGATCGCGAACCCGCGCACCGTCCGGCCCGTAATACGCAAAGCCGTGGCGAAGCCGCCGGCGCGTGTAGCCGGGGCGACGGTCGTCGACATGGCGCAGTGCCGCGATAGCGCTCGAAGCGGGCTGCTTCATGTCGCGAGGCGCCGGCCGGCGGCGACGTCGGTGCGCGGCGACCCGCGCTCACGGGCGGCGATCATGCTCGTCTCCTTTGGGTTCGCGTGATGGGCGGGAGCCTGGCATGGGGTGCGAACCGCCATTGCGGCGAGCAAGAATCGTGCGCCGTGCCGCACGGCCGATCCGGCGGGTTAGGTGTTTATACGTATGTCGATTCCGGCATCGCCTCAATCCAATATTTCATTGGAAGGTTATCGGACTTGTTCCTAGACTGATGCGGGGCTTGTATACCGCGCCGACCGGACACACCGGCCGGCACAGCCCGATCCGCGCCAGCGCCACGCAGAAACACAACAGCGCCGCGGCACACAACGACATCATCGGAGACGGACCATGACATTCATCAGGAAGCTGGCGGCTACCGCGATCGTCGCGGCGACGGCGGCGTTGGCCACCGGCGCGCACGCGCAGCAAAAGCCGATCACGCTCGGGTTCTCGCAGGTCGGCGCCGAAAGCGCATGGCGCACCGCGAACACCGTGTCGGTGAAGAGCGCGGCGAAGGACGCCGGCATCAACCTGAAGTTTTCCGACGCGCAGCAGAAGCAGGAGAACCAGATTCGCGCGATCCGCTCGTTCATCGCGCAGAAGGTCGACGTGATCGCGTTCTCGCCGGTCGTCGAATCGGGCTGGGAGCCCGTGCTGACCGAGGCGAAGGCCGCGCATATTCCGGTGATCCTGACCGACCGCGCGGTCGACGTGAAGGACCCGTCGCTGTACGTGACGATGATCGGCTCCGACTTCCTCGAGGAAGGGCGGCGCGCCGGCCACTGGATGGAAGAGCGTTACAAGAACGACGCGGGCCCGATCAACATCGTCGAGCTGCAGGGCACGGTCGGCTCCGCGCCGGCCAACGATCGCCGCGCAGGCCTGCTCGAAGTGATCAAGAACAACCCGAAATTCAAGGTGATCGCGTCGCAGAGCGGCGACTTCACGCTCGCCGGCGGCAAGCAGGTGATGGAAGCGTTCGCGAAGACCTACGGCAAGCAGATCAACGTCGTCTACGCGCACAACGACGACATGGCGCTCGGCGCGATCCAGGCGATGGAAGAGGCCGGGATCAAGCCCGGCAAGGACGTGAGCGTCGTGTCGTTCGACGCGACCAAGGGCGGCTTCCAGGCGATGATCGCGGGCAAGATCAACGTCGACGTCGAATGCAGCCCGCTGCTCGGCCCGCAACTGATGAGCGCGGTGAAGGACGTCGTCGCCGGCAAGCAGTTGCCCAAGCGCATCGTGACCAACGAGACGGTGTTCCCGATGAACGTCGCGGCGCAGGTGCTGCCGACCCGGAAGTACTGACCTGTGCGCACGGGCGGCGGCCTGACGGCCACCGTCCGGCGACGCTTCGACGGAGGATGCATGGAGAGTGCGCCGGTGGTCGAGATGATCGGCATCGACAAGTCGTTTCCGGGCGTCAGCGCGCTGCAGCGCGTGGACTTCCGGCTGTTTCCGGGCGAGATCCACGCGCTGATGGGCCAGAACGGCGCGGGCAAGTCGACGCTGATCAACGTGCTCACCGGCGTGCATGCGCACGATGCGGGCGAGATTCGCGTCGGCGGCCGGCCCGTGCGCTTTGCCGCGCCGCGCGAGGCCGAGGCGGCCGGCATTCAGACGCTGTATCAGGAAGTGAACCTGTGCGCGAACCTGTCGGTCGCCGAGAACATCTTCGCGGGCCGGCAGCCGATGCGGCGCGGCGCGATCGACTGGAACACGATCCATGCGCGCGCGCGGGCGGCGCTCGCCGAACTCGACCTGTCGCTCGACGTCACGCGCTCGCTCGATGCGTATCCGATCGCGGTGCAGCAGATGGTTGCGATCGCGCGTGCGGTGTCGGTCGACGCTCGCGTGCTGATTCTCGACGAGCCGACCTCGAGCCTCGATGACGGCGAGGTCGCGCGGCTGTTCGACGTGTTGCGCCGGCTGAAGGGGTCGGGCATCGCGATTCTGTTCGTCACGCATTTTCTCGAGCAGACCTATGCGGTGTCCGACCGGATCACCGTGATGCGCAACGGCGAGCGCGAAGGCGAGTACCTTGCGCGCGACCTGCCGGTCGACGCGCTGGTCGCGAAGATGACCGGTCGCGAGCGCATGTCCGACACGCTGCAGGCCGGCGCCGCGGCGGTCGAGCGCACCGCCGCGGCCGCTGCGCCGTTCCTGTCGATGCAGCGGGTCGGCCGGCGCGGGATGATGAGCGCGCTCGATCTCGACGTGCGCCCCGGCGAGATCGTCGGGCTGGCCGGGCTGCTCGGCTCGGGCCGCACCGAAACGGCGCAGCTGGCGTTCGCCGCGGCGCGCCCGGATACCGGCGCGATCGAGATCGACGGCGCGCGCAAGCGGCTCGCGTCGCCGCACGATGCGGTGCGCAACGGCATCGCGTATTGCCCGGAAGACCGCAAGAAGGAGGGCATCGTCGCCGCGCTGTCGATCCGCGAGAACATCGTCCTCGCGCTGCAGGCGCGGCGCGGCTGGTGGCGGCTGATCGGGCGGGCACGGCAGCGCGAGATCGCCGACACGTACATCGCCCGGCTCGGCATCAAGGCGCGCGACGCGGAGCAGCCGATCGGGCTGCTGTCGGGCGGCAACCAGCAGAAGGTGCTGCTCGCGCGCTGGCTCGCGACGGACCCGAAGCTGCTGATTCTCGACGAGCCGACGCGCGGCATCGACGTCGCCGCGAAGTTCGACATCATGGAGCGCGTGCTCGCGCTGTGCGCGCAGGGGCTCGCGATCCTGTTCATCTCGTCGGAGATCGGCGAGGTCGTGCGCGTGAGCCACCGGATCGCGGTGCTGCGCGACCGGCGCAAGGTCGCAGAGCTGTCCGGCGCCGACGCGTCCGAAGAGCAGGTTTACCGGTTGATCGCGGGAGGCCAGTCATGACGTGGCTACGCACGCTGTTTCGTCATTCGCTCGCGTGGCCGGTGCTGACGCTCGCGCTGCTGTTCGCGCTGGACGTCGCGCATCGTCCCGGCTTCCTGTCCATCGCGCTGCTCGACGGCCATCTGTTCGGCGCGCCGATCGACATCCTGAACCGCGCGGCGCCGCTCGTGATCGTGTCGCTCGGGATGACGCTCGTGATCGCGACGCGCGGGATCGACATCTCGGTCGGCGCGATCGTCGCGATCGCCGGCGCGGCGGCCGCGACCGTGCTCGAGGCGGACCCGTCGCGGGTCGGCGCGGCGCTGGCCGCCGCGCTCGGCGTCGGGCTGCTGGCCGGTGCGTGGAACGGGCTGCTCGTCGCGTTCGTCGGGATGCAGCCGATCATCGCGACGCTGATCCTGATGGTGGCCGGGCGCGGCGTCGCGCAACTACTGACGGGCGGCCAGATCATCCCGATCGGCGCGCCGGGCTACCTCGCGCTCGGCGGCGGCTATCTCGCGACCGTGCCGTGCGCGGTATGGATCGCGCTCGCGACGATCGGCGCGACCGCGCTGCTGGTGAACCGCACGGCGCTCGGGCTGTTCATTCGCGCGATCGGCGTGAACCCGGTCGCGACGCGGCTCGTCGGGCTGCGATCGGGCGCGGTCGTGTTCGGCGTGTATCTGTGCTCGGGCGTGATGTCGGCGCTTGCGGGCATCCTCGCGAGCTCGAACGTGCGCAGCGCCGACGGCAACAACGCGGGGCTGCTGCTCGAACTCGACGCGATCCTCGCGGTCACGCTCGGCGGGACGTCGCTGCTCGGCGGCCGCTTCAGTCTCGCCGGCTCGGTGCTCGGCGCGCTGATCATCCAGACGCTCACCTACACGACCTATTCGATCGGCGTGCCGCCGGAGGCGACGCTCGTCGTCAAGGCGGTCGTCGTGATCGTCGTGACGCTGATCCAGTCGGACGCGGCGCGTGCGCTGCTCGTCCGGTACGCGTCGCGGCTGCTGCCTTCCGCGCGATCGCGCGCCACCACCACCGGAGCAACGCCGCGATGAACCGTTTCCTTGGCCGGCTCGCCGATCCGCGCACGCTGCCGATCGTCGTGACGATCGTGCTGTTCGTCGCGCTGTTCGGCTTCGGATCCGTGATGTACACGGGCTTTTTCTCGATGCAGGTGCTGACCGGGCTGCTCGTCGACAATGCCTTCCTGCTGATCGTCGCGATCGGGATGACGTTCGTGATCGTGTCGGGCGGCATTGACCTGTCTGTCGGCTCGGTCGTTGCGCTGACAACGATCTTCTGCGCGGTCGGCGCCGAACGGCTGCACTGGCCCGTGTGGGCGATCGTGCCGCTCGCACTTGCGTTCGGCGCGCTGTACGGCGCGGCGATGGGCGCGCTGATCCACTATTTCCGGTTGCAGCCGTTCATCGTCACGCTCGCCGGGATGTTTCTCGCGCGCGGCGCGTGCTTCCTGATCACGACGCAGTCGATCACGATCAACGAGCCGGCGTTCCATGCGATTGCGGGCATCAGCGTGCCGGTCGGCGGCGGCACGCTGAGCGCCGGTGCGCTGATCGCGCTCGCGACGCTGGCCGTCGCGATCTACGTCGCGCATTTCACGCGCTTCGGCCGCAACGTCTATGCGGTCGGCGGCAACGAACGCTCGGCGCTGCTGATGGGCTTGCCGGTCGCGCGCACGAAGATCGGCGTCTACGCGCTGAGCGGCTTCTGTTCGGCCCTCGGCGGCGTGGTGTTCACGCTGTACGTGCTGTCGGGCTACGGGCTGCAGGCGCAGGGAATGGAGCTCGACGCGATCGCCGCGACCGTGATCGGCGGTACGCTGCTGACGGGCGGCGTGGGCTACGTGATCGGCTCGGTGTTCGGGGTCGGCATCCTCGGCACGATCCAGGTGCTGATCACGTTCGACGGCACGCTGAGTTCCTGGTGGACGCGGATCGTGATCGGCGCGCTGCTGTGCGTGTTCTGCGTGCTGCAGCGGGTCATCGAGCGGCACGCGGCGCGGCGCCGCACCGGCGGCACGGGGCTCGGCGCGCAGCGGCCGACGCACGCCGCCCCCGCGCGGCCGGCGCCGCCCGAAGAAGACATCGCGCTGGTATCGACGATGCGGCGCTCGTAGCGGGACGTGCGGCGGAACGATGTGCGCGGCGCCGTCAGGCCGTGCCGGCCGCGTCCGCCTCGGTGTCGAACGGCGTATCGGCGACGCGCATGCGTTTCAGCGAGCCGGCCAGTTTTTCGATCGCGTGCAGGTCCAGCGCATCGAGGTGCTCGCGCATTTCCTGCACGAACGGCGCATGGTCCGGCTCGTCCGCATACTGGCCGAGCCATTCCTCGATATCGGTCAGCCGGCCTTCGCCGGCGAGCGCGATCAGCTCGGCGAGCGCGTCGGCGGGCGGGCTGCGCATCGCGGGCGCGGCGCTGGCCGGTTCTGCTTCGTCGGCGGGGTGAAACCGCCTGACGAGCCCCGACACCGGCACGAGCGCATGACCGAGGGCTGGCGCGTCGACGGCGAACGAGAACGTCGTGCCGCTTCCCGGCTGGCTCGCGACGGACAGCTCGCCGCCCATCACGGCGACGATGCGCTGCGCGATGAACAGGCCGAGCCCGGTGCCGCCGTTCACCGCCTGCACCTGCTGGTACGCGCGGAAGATGTCGGTGGTTGCGGTGATGTCGATGCCGATGCCCGTATCGGCGACCTCGAACAGCAGGCGCCATGCATCGCCTTCGCGCGACGCGTGAACCGACAGCGTGACCGTGCCGTTGCGCGTGAATTTCGATGCGTTGGACAGCAGGTTCAGCAGCACCTGTTGCAGCCGGATGCCGTCGATCAGCACCGTGCGCGGCAACGGCGTGACCGGCTGATAGACGAACCGGTTGTCCTGCTGCGAACACAGCGCGAGCGCGTAGTGGCCGATGTCGTCCAGCAGCCCCGGCAGGTCGGTGCGGTCGGGCGCGACGCCGAGCGGCTGGAGTTCGGCCTTCGTGAACGCGA
Organism: Burkholderia sp. MSMB1078WGS; assembly: GCF_001528895.1. NCBI lineage: Bacteria > Pseudomonadati > Pseudomonadota > Betaproteobacteria > Burkholderiales > Burkholderiaceae > Burkholderia > Burkholderia sp. MSMB1078WGS. The sequence continues at coordinate 7,420 of NZ_LPDI01000062.1, forward strand.
GCAATTCGTCGATCAGCGCGAGCTGGTAGCGGATGCTGCGGTCGATCGACCGGATCAGCCGCGCCTGGCTGCGCGTCGCGCCTTGCAGCAGCAGCTTCGCGTAGCCGTTGATCGTCGACAGCGGCGCGCGCAGATCGTGGCTGACGTAGCCGAGCGTCTCGATCTTCTGCTGCATGTGCGTTTTCGACTGCTGCAACGCATCGTTGAGCGCAACCGTGCGCCGCGCGACCTCGTCGCGCAGCCGATCCTGCTCGGTGAGCTGCCAGTGTTCGAGCCGCTTGCGTGCCTCGGTGCGCTGACGGCCCACGTGGTGAATCCACGCGGCCAGCACCAGCAGGTGCGTCGCGAGCCCGATGATCGCGATGACGGGGTTCGGATAGACGTCGGACCGGATCCACGACAGCACGGGCGGCAATGCATCGCGGCCGTCGAGCATGCGGATCAGCATGTTGAACGTCGCGAACGCGACCGCGATCAGCATCACGCGGGCCGTCGGCGTGCGCCGGATCGCGAGCATCAACGCCAGGCTGATGTTCACGATCGCGAGCACGGTGTTCAGCCACAGGCAGAACCACGCGAAGGTCGCCAGATCGCCGAACGCCGCACCGGCTATCCCCGCGCATTCGAGCGCGAGAAACACCACGTACACCGCGCGCATCGGCATCTTCGCCTTCTCGCGATGCGCGACCATCAGGATGAAGACGATGAAGCAGGCGACCGACAGATACGCGAAGATCGTTTCGCCTCGCGTCGACCACTCGCGCGCGCCGGGCGACAGGAGCATCGCGAGATAGCCGCGGTATGCCGCTTCGAACAGCGCGGTGTTGAGGGCCAGTGTGGCCAGCACGTGGAACACCCCGCTGCGCGAGAAAAAGCCGATCAGCAGCGCGCACCAGACGAGCGCGAGCAGCCCGCCGAAGAATCCGAAGTTCCACATCGACGCGTGCAACTCCTGCGCGATCCACGCGTCGCGGGTGAACGCGACCGGCGCAAGGCGCATTTCCTTGCGCGATGTGATGCGGATCAGCACGGGAAGCCGTTCGCCCGCGCGCAGCGTGACGTCGAGGGTCGGGTAGCGCGACGGCGCGTCGCGCGCGTCGCCGCGATCGGTCGGGAAGCTGCGCTCGAGCGTCCATTGACCGTGCCGGTCGACGTAGAAATCGGCCCGGTCGACGCGCGCGTCGCGAATCGCCAGCACCAGCGGGTGCGTGTCGCCGTCGCGGTTGATCAGCGTCGCGCGGACCCACCAGGCCGAGCGCGAAAACGTCACGTTGAATGCAGTGCGGGCCGTGGCGGCTGCGTGACGCGACGGCTCGGCGAGCCGGGCGGCGACCTCGTCGACGGACAGCGTCGTGCCGGCGTCTTCGAAAACCGATACGGCTTCGAGTTGTGCAGGATTCGGCGTCGTTGCGGCGCTCGCCGTCGCGCACGTGACGGCCAGCGCCGCCAGAAGCAGGAGCAACGTGCAACATTCCGCCGCCCATGCCGCGCAGTGCCTACGCATCGCCGTGGCGCCCCCCCGGTGCGGCCGGCGCGTCGACCGCGTGACGCTGGCGCCGCCAGTCGGACGGCGTGATGCCGAAGCGTTCGCGGAACGCCGTCGCGAAATTGCCGGGGGTGGAAAAGCCGATTTCCTCGGCGATGTCGCCGATCCCCATCGACGTTTCCGACAGGAAATGCATCGCGGCGCGCAGCCGCGTGTCGCGCAGGTACTCGAATACGGTCTGGCCGAGATGGTCGCGGAACGCGCGCGACAGCCGTTTTTCGTGCGTGCCGACCTGCTTCGCGAGATCCTCGAGGGCCGGTGGATGGCGCAGGTCGCGCAGCAGCACGTCGCTTGCCGCGCGCACGAGCGCCGCGTCGCGGTTGTCGGGCAATTCGGGCAGGTGCGCGAATGGCTGGCTGCGTCGCACGCGCTTCAGGTGATTGCGGATTCGCGCGATGACTTCCGCCGGTTCGAACGGCTTGACGATGTAGTCGATCGCCCCCGTTTCGAGCCCCGCGATGCGATCCTCGAGATCGCCGGCGGCCGTCAGGATGATCACCGGAATGGATTGCGTCGACGGGGTGGACGCCAGCAGCCGGCTCGCGGCGAAACCGTCCATGCGCGGCATGCGGACGTCCATCAGGATCAGATCGGGCGCGATGGCCTGCGCACGATGATAGGCCTGCAGCCCGTCGAACGCGACGCTGATCCGGCACTGCGCGGTGCGCAGGATTTCGGTCAGGAGCCGCAGGTCGTTCGGGCGGTCGTCGACGATGAGAACATGGGCGCCGGCGAGATCCGGCGTGGTGCGTGGCGACGCCGAACTGGACAAGCGGGATGACATGGTTGCGAACGCGTTGGAAGGGGAGTGGCCTGTCAGGTCGGAGGCATCGCAATCTGTACGATTGTTGCAAAAAATTATATGTCGACAACAGCGTCGAAGGTGGGATTTCGTGCGGCGCGTGTGGGCTTGTCGCATGGGCATCGTAGGTGCGCGGCGGTGTGGCCCGCTTTCCCGGAAAATGAATCGGAAAAATGTGCCGAATCTATTCGTAAAATTACGGTCGTTATTTCCGGTTTAATGATTTCATGGGTGAAAATGGCCCGTCTGATGAATTGACGCTTGCGGTGTCGAAATTCGCTGGAGGCCGCGTAAATCGAATTATCCGATTCATTGTCGATCGACTGAATTCGACGTAATGCCGGTGGGTATTCATGTTTACGGAAAAATCGGATTTCCTGCAAATATGTATGAATGTAAATGCTGTCCGCTACGGAAAAGTATTTTTCCGCTACGGAAAAGGTTTGTTTGGACAAATGTCGGCAAACTAGCCCCAGCGCGGCTGGAATCGGTTCTTTGGACGCTTCCTGCTGCCATCGAAATGGCGGTCGCCGCTGCATCTTCGGGCAGCCAATATCCAATGTCACATTGAATAATGGTATTCCCGGATAATGAGAAGGTGGTTACAAAAGAATAACGGGCACGAGGGTAATGAAGGCGTCATAATTCGCGGAATTTTTAGATATACAAGATGCGCCGTGAAATGACGAGATGGGGCTGGTTGGTGAGGCATCGGGCGAGGAAAATCGTCAGGCAAATTCGATCGATTAATTCGATGCCGGGGTCGTTCGGCGAGTGGCCAGTTTTTTTCCGGAAATCCGGAAAAAAACCGTTGCCGGCCGGACGGAAAGGGGTGAGTGACTTCGCGTGCGCCGCCGGGCGTCTGATCGATCCGGAGGCCGCGCGTGGTGCTCTATCGAATCAGGCGGATACGAAAAATATGAATACGACAAGCATGGCAGGTCGGGGTGTCGGGTCGATCGATCCGGTGCCGGCTGTCAGCGTCAGCGATCCGGCGGCGCATGCCGCAAACCCGGGGACAGGATGGCGCCTTTCGCCGCCTGAATGAAAGACGACGGGCCGCCCGCGATGCGGGCCGGCGTCCGTCCGTTCCGCGTCCGAGCGACGCTTTTCCGAATGAGATTCGAAGTCGCCCTTCGGCGGGTGCGACGGGGTGCGCGCGTGCGGATTCGCGACGCGTCGTGCGCCATGTCGCCGCCGGGCAGGCGATGTCGACTTCCGTGAATCGATAACCGGCGATCGCCATCGCGCATCGTGCCAACGGGCATGCGCGGCGAATCGATCGTGCACTCGCGATGGGTGTCGAGCAACGCTGTTCGTAGTTTTTATTAGTAATGCGAAGTGAGAAGCGGGGGCATCGCGAAGCAGACGAAAGCGGAGAGGGTCCGCGTTTCGCCTGACGCCGCGTTCGCCGTTGCGTCATCCAGCACATGAGAACCGAGGGAACACAAGATGAACAAGTCGTTCAAGTCGATCTGGAACGAAGCATTGGGAGCCTGGGTTGCGGCTTCGGAGCTTGACCGGGCACGCGGCAAGCGGGTGGCGTCGTCGCGGCGCACGGCGGCGCATGCCGCGAGCGCGAGCGGCTCGACGCGTGCGGGCATGCCTTCGCCGCGGCGGCTGGCCATGCTGATGGCGTCCGCATATCTCGCGTTGTTCCATGTGGGCGCACATGCGCAGTACGCACCGGATGGCGGTACCGCGTCGGGCGGCGTGACGGCGATCTCGATCGGCCTCGGTTCGACCGCCGCGCAACAGAATTCCACCGCGGTGGGCAACCTGTCGACGGCGCAGGGCTTGTCGGCCACGGCGCTCGGCCCGGGTGCGCATGCGATGGCCGACGGTTCGACGGCCGTCGGCATCAACTCGCAAGCGAACGGTGTCAACAGCGTGGCGATGGGCGTGCAGGCGATCGGCTCGGGTCCCTATGCGGTCGCGATCGGCAACCTGTCGAGCGCGACCCAAAGCGGCGCGGTCGCGATGGGCAGCGGCGCCGCGGCGACCGGCGTTTCCGCCGTCGGGTTGGGCAACAACGCGCTGGCGTCCGGCCAGTACGCGGCGGCGATGGGGCTCGGTGCCAGTGCGGCGGGCGCGCAGAGCGTCTCGCTCGGCTATGCGTCGCATGCCACGGACACGGGCTCGGTCGCACTCGGCAACCAGGCGACCAGTTCGGGCGCGGCAGGCGTGGCCGTCGGCAGCGGGGCGCTGGCGACCGGTAATTCCGGCGTCGCGATGGGCGTCAACAGCGGCGCGAAGGGCACCTCGTCGATTGCGATCGGCTGGGGCGGCACCGCGGGCGTGCCCGGCTCGGGCACGCAGTCGCTCGGCACGAGCTCGATCGCGATGGGCTCGAACACGAGTGCCGGCGCGGACAATGCGCTGGCATTCGGCCTGAACGCCAATGCGTCGGGTCTCAGTTCGATCGCGACGGGCGTGCAGGCGACCGCGACGCAGCAGTTCGCGACCGCGCTCGGCAATCTGGCGCTGGCGACCGGCGTTTCCTCCAGCGCGCTGGGGCCCGGCGCGACGGCGTCTGCGACGAATGCGACGGCGATCGGCATCAACAGCGTCGCGGCTGCCGGCTCGACCGTCGCGATCGGCGATTCCAACTCGGTCGCCGCAACCGCCGGTGCGGGTTCGATCGCAGGCGGCAACGCGTCGAAGGTGCTCGGCGGCACGGGCGCCGTCGCGCTCGGCTTCGGCCAGACCGTGAGCGGCAACGGCGCGGTCGCGATCGGCGATCCGAGCAGCGCGATCGGCACCGGCGCGGTCACGATGGGTTCGAACAACACCGCGAACGGCGACGGCGCGGTGGCGATCGGCAATACCAACAACGCGCAGGGCACGGGTTCGCTGGCGCTCGGCAATACGTCGACCGCAGCGGCGGCGGGGGCGGTCGCGTTCGGCGCATCGGCCGTGGCTAACAACGCAAACGATGTCGCGCTCGGCTCGGGATCGACGACGGCCGCGCCGAATCCGACGGCCAGCGCGGTCATCGGCGGCGTCACGTACAACTTCAACGGCATCAACCCGACCAGCGTCGTCAGCGTCGGCAAAGCGGGCAGCGAGCGCCAGATCACCAACGTCGCGGCCGGGCGCATCGATTCGTCGAGCACGGACGCGATCAACGGGTCGCAACTCGCGGCGACGAACACGGCACTCGATTCGCTGTCCACGTCGACGGCGTCGAGCATCACGTCGCTGTCGACCGGGGTTTCGTCGTTGTCGACGGGCCTTAGTTCGACCAATAGCGCGGTGACGTCGTTGTCGACTTCGACGTCGACCGGCATCAGTTCACTGTCCACCGGTCTCAGCTCGACCAACAGCACGGTGACGTCGTTGTCGACTTCGACGTCGACCGGCATCGGTTCCCTATCGACCGGCCTGAGCTCGACCGACAGCACGGTCACGTCGCTGTCGACGTCCACGTCGACGGGCCTGTCGTCAGCCAATAGTTCGATCGCGTCGCTTTCCACGTCGACCTCGACGGGTATCGGTTCGTTGTCCACAGGGCTGAGCTCGACCGACAGCACGGTGACGTCGCTGTCGACTTCCACATCGACGGGTCTGTCGTCGGCCAATAGTTCGATCGCGTCGCTGTCCACGTCGACGTCCACGGGCATCGGTTCGCTGTCCACCGGCCTGAGCTCGACCAACAGCACGGTGACGTCGTTGTCCACGTCGACCTCGACGGTCGTCGGTTCGCTTTCCACCGGCTTGAGTTCGACCAACAGCACGGTGACGTCGTTGTCCACGTCGACCTCGACGGGTATCAGTTCGCTGTCCACTGGCCTGAGTTCGACCAACAGCACGGTGACATCGTTGTCCACGTCGACCTCGACGGGCATCAGCTCGCTGTCCACCGGCCTGAGCGCGACGAACAGCAACCTGACGTCGCTGTCCACGTCGACGTCGACCGTCGTCGGCTCGCTGTCCACCGGCTTGAGCTCGACCAACAGTTCGATCACGTCGCTGTCCACGTCGACCTCGACGATCGTCGGTTCGCTCTCCACCGGCCTGAGCTCGACGAACAGCAACCTGACCTCGCTGTCGACCGCCACGTCGACCGGGATCAGTTCGCTGTCGACGGGCTTGAGCTCGATCACGAACAACAACACGAACCTCGGCAACAGCACGGCCGGCGCGATCGGCGGCGGCGCTACCTACGATCCGACCACCGGCGCGATCTCGGCGCCGTCGTACGTGACGTACAACAGCGACGGTTCCACGACGATCAACAACAACGTCGGCTCGGCGATCGACAACATCAACGCGCACGGCATCAAGTACTTCCATGCGAATTCGACCGCACCGGACAGCCAGGCGGTGGGCGTCGACAGCGTCGCGATCGGCCC
>NZ_LPDI01000063.1:0-69852 GCF_001528895.1 Burkholderia sp. MSMB1078WGS
GCGACGGCATCGAATGAGAATTCGACGGCAGTGGGCCAAGGCTCGAATGCGACGGGTACCAATTCGACGACCACGGGTCAAGGCTCGACGGCATCGGGTCCGAGCTCGACCGCGAACGGCCAGGGCGCGACGGCATCGGGTGATAACTCGACGGCAGCAGGCCAAGGCTCGAACGCGACGGGTGCCAATTCGACGACCACGGGTCAAGGCTCGACGGCATCGGGCTCGAGCTCGACCGCGAATGGCCAGGGCGCGACGGCCTCGGGTGAGAACTCGACGACAGTGGGTCAAGGCTCGACGGCCTCGGGTGATAACTCGACGGCAGCAGGCCAAGGCTCGAACGCGACGGGTGCCAATTCGACGACCACGGGCCAAGGCTCGACGGCATCGGGTCCGAGCTCGACCGCGAACGGCCAGGGCGCGACGGCATCGGGTGAAAACTCGACGGCAGCAGGCCAAGGCTCGCATGCAACGGGCACCAACTCGACGACCACGGGTCAAGGCTCGACGGCCTCGGGGGCGAACTCGACCGCGAATGGCCAAGGTTCGATGGCAGCGGGGGCAGGGTCGACCGCAATCGGCCAGGGTTCTCGTGTTGTAGCCGGTGCAGGCAACTCGGTCGCAGTGGGTCAGGGTTCAGTGGCGACAGAAGCCGGGACCGTTTCGTTCGGTAATGGGACCGACAGCGGCAACCGTCGTCTGGTCAACATCAGGGACGGCATCAACGCGTCCGACGCAGCGACCAAGGGTCAACTCGATCGCGCAGTTGGCGGTCTGCAAGGCCAGATCAACGATATGTCGCGCGACGCTTACTCGGGTATCGCCGCAGCCACCGCGCTGACTATGATTCCGGGCGTCGATCTGGGCAAGACGCTGTCGTTCGGTATCGGTGGCGCGACCTACAAGGGCTATCAGGCGGTGGCGTTTGGCGGCGAAGCTCGGATCACGCAGAACCTGAAATTGAAGGCCGGCGTGGGCTTGTCGAGTGGTGGCAACGCTGTTGGCGTGGGTGCTTCGTATCAGTGGTGATCCACGAGACGGGCGGGGCGTAAGCCCCGCCCTGCGCGATACCTCAATGACCATTTCACTGACCAATATTTTCTGCATCAGTCTTCAAGCTGATGTTTCATCATGATCAAAACATCACTGTTTATGCGCGCGACGTTGATCGGCGCTATCGCACTGGCGCTTGGCGCCTGTACGACTCATTCGGGCTTGACCTACGACATTCGAGCGGTATCCGTGCCGGGCAAGCCGGACCGTCTGTTCCGTGTGGACTGCGATGGGCTACTCGGCAGCGCCGAGGCATGCGCGCGTGCAGCAGAGAAATTCTGCCAGGACCAGGGCGTCACAGCGCTCGAGATGATTGACCGCGTAGTCGGAGATGCGCCGAAGAAGGATCCACGCGAGATCACGTTCATGTGCGGCAAGCCGCAGCCGGTCGCGCAGCCTGCGCCCGCACCGCAACCTGCTCCGCAGAGTCAGGTGCTGTTGCAGGGCGATGCGCACTTCGACACCGACAGTTCGCAACTGACGCCACATGCTCGCGCTGCGCTCGACAGCTTCATTAAGACCAACAGCGGAACGCAATTTCGACGTGTGACGCTCACCGGTTTCACCGATTCCACTGGTGGCGCTTCGCACAATCTCGCACTGTCGAATGCACGTGCGCGCACGGTTGCGAACTATCTGCGCGACAACGGGTTGAGCGCGCAGTCGTTCGTTTCCGAAGGGCGCGGTGCATCCGATCCAGTAGCCTCAAATGCATCGGCGGAGGGCCGTGCACAGAATAGGCGCGTCGAGATCCGTATCGACATGAAATAGCGCCGCACAGCGACGCGTGCGTTCGCCATGCTGTGATTTCGGCTACGCCTCCTCGATCATAGGCGGCTGTCGACGACTGCGTAGTACTGGTTGGCATCTTTGACGTCATGCCAACCACCTCTTTGCACTATCGACGGAGGTAGACCCGTTATCGTCAACTTGCAAGACAGGAGCATCGACGGCTACAGCGGCCTGCAACGTTTTCGCTGCCAGTACGCGTTGCGCGCAGTTCGAACCGTCGAGGTTTCCTGGCTTCGGTCGACAGTGGTTGGATTGGCATGCAGACGTACGATCGACTGGTATAGCTGGGCGAATATCGCGGTAGCGGTTCTTTCACTCAAAAAAGGAAACGATATGAATGCTCATTGGAAACTTTGCGCGGCTATCGCTGTGGCGTGGGCTAGCACTGCCGCTCAAGCTCAGACGAGCCAGCTTACGGGAACGGTGAATTCGAAACTGGTCTTGACCACTGGTTGCGCAATCGACGCGGGCTCGGGCTCGAACGGCGCGACGAACTTCGGGATCCTCGATTTCGGCACGCAGCCGAGCGGCTTCACCGGTTCGCTGAATTCGCAGGCGACCGGCGGCGGTTCGACGACGCCCCAAGTGACCTGCTCGCCGGATGTAACGTCGGTACAGGTAACGGTCGACGGAGGCCAGAATGCGGGCAAGGGCACCGGAATCGGCGCTGGGACGCGCGCGCTGGCGAACGGCTCGGCATACGTGCCGTATGAGATCTATGCCGATTCGGCACACGCGAAGCGGTACGACGCGGGCAACCCGCAAGCGGTGACCGTGCCGACGCCGGGCACTGCATTCGAACTGCCAATCTACGGCATCGCGAACAAGACGAGCCACGGCGCGCTGGCCGCAGGCACCTACACGGACGTGCTAAACGTCACGCTCGTCTGGTAAGCCTCGCTCTGCCATCCGATTTCGCCCCACGGCTTTCGCGGGAAAGCCGTGGGGGCGCCTCCTTCCATTTCTTCCTATCGCTATGTGGACCACAAAAGGTGTGGTGCTCATGTTTGGCGTGGTCGTTCTGCCGGCAGCGAGCGTGGCCGATACGGCGTTGCCGACGACGAAGACCTTCGTCGTCAGCGCACAGATCGTCACGGGCTGCGGCGTCGCCGGCGGTACGAGTTCCGGACTGAATTTCGGCACGCTCGATTTTGGCGCGCACCCGGCCGTCGCCACCGGCAACGTGAGTGCGTCAACGAGTGGCAGCGCGCTGCAAATCGAGTGTTCGCCCGGCTCGACGCTGAAGATGACGGTCGACGGCGGCACTCATCCGAGCGCGGGCAATGTGCAGCGTAACCTGCAAGGCCCCGGCGGCGCACAAATCGCTTACCAGCTCTACGGAGACGTAGCCCATACGAAGGTGATTGGCGTCGGGCAGGCAATCTCGATTCCGGTTTCGGGCACGGCGACCCTGCCGATCTACGGCGTGCTGACGCTGCCGGGTGGGGCCGTGCGAGCCGGCACGTACACCGATGTCGCACAGATCACGCTGAGTTACTGAATCAATTAGGAATGCATGATGAATGATGCGATCGTCAATCTTGGTGTGGGGCAGGTGATACGGTGCATGGTGCGTTGCGCGCTCGCCGCGTTGGCGCTTGCGGGCGGCGGGACTGCGCAGGCGGCGGCCTCCGTGATGATTTGGCCGATCGATCCGGTGATTGAGAGCGATCAGCGGGCGGCCGCATTGTGGCTCGAGAACCGTGACACGAGGCCAGTGACGCTTCAGGTGCGCGTGCTTGGTTGGCGCGAGGAAAGTGGCGGAGATGTCTACACCGAGGACCAGAATCGCGTCGTCGGTAGCCCGCCGATGGCCACCGTGCCGCCCGGGAAGCGCCAGCTGATTCGGCTGACCCGTCTCGCGGAAAGCGCGCCGGGCACCGAGGACGCGTATCGCGTATTGATTGACGAAATCCCGCAGCCGGACGACAACGCGTCACAACCGGGCCAGACCCATCTTGGTGTGAAGTTCCAGATGCATTACTCGATCCCGCTGTTCGTCTACGGGAAGGGCATCTGGACCAAGGAAGACCCAGACCACAAGCGCGATCCGCTCACGATTGCGCAGCCTTTCCTGAGCTGGCATCTCGCGTGCGACGGCGGCAAGCGTTGCTGGCTGGTGATGACGAATCACGGCCGGGTTCACGCCCGCATCACACAGGTGTTGTTCGACACAGCTGGAGAACGCACGGACCTCGCGCGTGGCCTGCTCGGCTATGTGCTGCCCGGCGCGCAAATACGTTGGGCGCTGCCGGAAGACATGAAGCTCGCATCCTGGCCGGCGGCGGCTCCGCCGAAGCTGATCGCGACCGTCAACGGCAAGACCGGCGTCGCGATCGAGCCGGATGGGATCGACGCACCCAAATGAACCCGCACCACTGAAGACAAGCGGTCTCATCAACGATATGGGGGCGGTCTTGAAGCGGTGGATTCGAATGAAGGGTGAAGGCACGCTGGATTTGCGCAGCGTTGCGTGGGTGGTCGGTTTCGCGTGCGCGACGACTGGTTCGGTGCAGGCGAGCGGCGCGAAGGTACTGGCAGACAATTTCGACAGTGGGTTGCAGGTACCCAGTCGCTCGATGCGCAGCGGCACCTTATATCTGGAGTTGGTTGTCAATGCGCTACCCACGGGGCAGATCGTGCCGGTGCGCTGCCAGAATGGCACGTACTACGTGCGCGCCGGCGATCTCGCGAAGGTGTCCGTGCGCACTGGCGCTGAGCCGGAGCGAATGGTCGATCTCGCGAAGCTGGAAGGCGTCGAGGTCGAATACGACAGCGCCGAGCAGCGACTCACGCTGACCGTGCCGCCCGACTGGCTACCAAAGCAGACGGTCGGGTCCGCACGGCTCTATGACCGGACGCCGGCCGCGGTCAGTTTCGGGATGCTGTTCAACTACGACGTCTACACCAGTTCGCCGACCCGCGGGCCGAGCTATACATCGGCCTGGACCGAACAACGCCTGTTCGATCGATGGGGCACGGTGGTCAACACCGGCGTGTATCGCAAGTCGTACGGAAGCGGCGCGGGCGCAGCGGGCGACAACCGCTATCTGCGCTACGACACCACCTGGAGCTACTCCGACCAGGATCGGATGATCACGTATTCGGCGGGCGACGTGATCACGGGCGCGCTGTCGTGGACCAGCGCTGTGCGGCTTGGCGGCGTGTCGGTGGCGCGCGACTTCGCGGTGCGGCCGGACATCGTCACCTATCCGCTGCCACAGTTTGCCGGACAGGCGGCGGTGCCGACCGCGGTCGACCTGTTCGTCAACGGCAGCAAGACGGCGAGCGGGCAGGTGAACCCGGGGCCGTTCGCGCTCGACAACGTGCCGTTCATCAACGGCGCCGGCGAGGCGACGGTGGTGACGACAGACGCGCTCGGCCGTCAGGTCGCGACCACGATCCCGTTCTACGTCGCCAACACGCTGCTGCAGAAGGGGCTGGTCGACTACGCGCTGTCGATGGGCGCGATGCGCCGCAACTACGGGATCAGCTCGTTCTCGTACGGCAAGTTCGCGGCGTCGGGCACCGCGCGCTACGGTCTGACCGACTACCTGACCGTCGAAGGGCATGCGGAAGGCGGCGAGCGGCTCGCGCTCGGCGGGCTCGGCTTCGATCTTGGCGTCGGCATGTTCGGCGTGCTCAACGCGGCCGCGACGCAGAGCAGCCTCGACGGTTCGTCGGGGCAGCAGTACGCGTTCGGCTACAGCTATACGTCGCAGCGCTTCAGCGTCGCGCTGCAGCGCATCCAGCGCGCTGGCGGGTTCCGCGACCTGTCGGTCTACGACCTGCCGTCGAACATCGGCTATCGGCTGGTCCGCAGCAGCACGCAGGCGACCGGCGCGCTGAGTCTCGGCGCCCTCGGCGGCACGCTCGGCGGTGGCTACTTCGACGTGCGCGGCGGCGACGGTTTGCGCACGCGGATCGCGAACCTGTCGTACACGCGGTCGCTGTTCGGTCGCGCGACGCTCTATGCGTCGCTCAACAAGACGATCGGCGATCGCGGCGTCGCGGCGCAGATGCAGCTGATCGTGCCGATTGGCGGCCGCGGTGTGGTAACGACGGGCGCGACGCGCGACGGCGACGGCAACTGGACCGAGCGCGCGCAATACAGCCGCAGCGTGCCGAGCGACGGCGGGCTGGGCTGGAATCTCGCCTATGCCGGCGGTGCATCGCATTACCAGCAGGGCGACCTGACTTGGCGGAACCGCTACTTCCAGGTGCAGGGTGGCGCATACGGCTACGGCTCGCGCCAGGGTGGCTATACGCGCTGGGGCGAGCTGCAGGGTTCGGTGGTCGTGATGGACGGCGCGCTACTGCCCGCCAATCGCGTCGACGATGCGTTCGTGCTGATCGACACGCAAGGCCAGCAAGGTATCCCGGTGCGCTACGAGAACCAGTTGATCGGCACGACGGACGCGCGCGGTCACCTGCTGGTGCCGTGGTCGCCGTCGTTCTACGCAGGCAAGTACGAGATCGATCCGCTCGGCCTGCCAGCCAATATGCGCGTGCCGACGGTGGAGCGTCGTGTCGCGGTACGGCAGCGCGCGGGTGCGTTGGTCTCGTTTCCGGTCGAACGCGTCGTGTCGGCGAGTATCCGGCTCGTCGACGTCACGGGCAAACCGATCACGGTCGGATCGCGCGCCGAACATCGTGAGAGCGGCCAGGTGGCGCTCGTAGGTTGGAACGGTGAGACCTATTTCGAAGGGCTCGCCGCGTCCAATCACCTGAGCGTACTGAAGCCAGACGGCAGCCATTGCGACGCGCACTTCAATGTCGACATGGACACGAATGGTATGCACCGGGTGGGGCCGCTCGCCTGCGGGGATTGACAACAGGACCAACAGAATGGACATCATATGCAAACTGCTGTACCGCATCGTGCTGACGGCAACACTTGCGCTGCTCGGCCCGCTGCAAGCCCATGCCGACTGTACTGCCGGGAGTCCGCTGCCGGGGGCGTTCGGTACGGTCACGTCGTTCAATATCATGAACCAGACCCAATCGACGTCGTCCGGCAACGCGGGCATCTCGTGTGGAGGCGCACTGGTCGCATTGTTGGTGATCGGCAACCAGATCAACGGCACGATCACGTCGGCGAACAGCGGCAAGCTGGTCGGTCCGACGGGCGACGCGATTCCCTACATGCTATTCGCGGACAAGGATTACTCGACCCAACTCGATTTCGGCAACACGTACAACTGGGCGAGCACGCAGTTCCTGAGCATCATCGGCCTCGGCGGCGGCTCGTCGGCGCCGAGGCCGCTGTACATGCGCACGTCGATCGGCAGCAACGTCGCAGCCGGTACCTATACCGATACGTTGACGATCAACTGGAGCTGGCATGTCTGCAACGGGATTGGCGTCATCGTCTGCATCGGCTGGAACAATGGCTCCACGACCGTTACCGTGCCGGTGACGGTGACCGTGACGAACGACTGTACGATCATCGCGCCGGACATCAATTTCGGCAGCGCGCCGACCGTGTCGACCTTCGCGCCGGTCAGCGGCAGCCTGTCGTTCATCTGCACGAAGGGGATGATCTACACGGTTGGCCTGAGCTCGGGCAGCAACGTGGCGGCCAACGGACGGAGACAGATGGCGAGCGGCACGAGCCGGTTGCAGTACGATCTCTATAGCGGGGGCGGCAGCACAGTTTGGGGGCAAGCAACCAACCGAGCGAACAGCGCTGGTGCGGCCGACGGTCAGTCGACCCGGCAGTTTCCGTATGTGGCCCGAATCTATACGGATCAGGCGACACCGCCAGTCGGTACCTACACGGACAGCGTGATCGTAGATGTTCGCTACTAGCTGGTGCATATAGCGCGCCCTGCCTGTCATCTTGTCGCCGACCGGACCAACCAGAGCTTCATAGATGCTCACGAAACAGCAGACCACTCTTACTTCCTTAGGAACATACGCCGCTAACCTGACAATGCCTATCAATCACGCGACCGTGCTTTCGCTCACAACAGTCTTTCTTTCGCGATATTTGTAGGGAGTCCGTGTCAGCCGACAGGTTCACGTGCTCGACGGTGGCAACCGCAGGCTCTGCCAGCGCGGGCGGCCGTCCGCGCGATTCCGCGCCGCAACAAATTTGCCGTCCGGCGCCGTTTACGGCCGGATCGCGCAAAAAAGTATCGGAAATCAGGCGTAAAGTTGGTGGAGCCGCGCGCTCGATCGACCTACATTGCTTCCCATGCGACCGGTCCGCATCGCCGCGCGAAACCGCCGGCGGACGCGCGAACGAGCCGAACAGGCCGGCCAGCGATACATGGGAATGGAGACGCCAACATGATGCACCCCGATCTCGAAGTGGTCGAAGTGCGACGCGACGAGTCGTTCAAGGTCTGGTCGCACGGCTATCCGTATCGCACGATCCGCTGGCATTTCCATCCCGAATTCGAGCTGCACCTGATCGTCGCGACGCACGGCAAGTATTTCGTCGGCGATCACATCGGCTCGTTCGGCCCCGGCCATCTCGTGCTGCTCGGCCCGAACCTGCCGCACAACTGGGTCAGCGACATGGCCGAAGGCGAAACCGTCGAGCGGCGCAATCTCGTGATCCAGTTCGATCCGTCTTTCGTGCGCCGCTGCATGGACGCGTTTCCCGAATGCCGCGACGCGCAGACGCTGCTCGACGATGCGCGGCGCGGGGTCGGCTTCGACGCGGCGACGAGCGCCGCGATCGCCCCGCTGTTCGACGCGTTGCTGACCGCGCGCGGCATGCACCGCATCGCGCTGTTCATGACGATCCTCGAGCGGCTGTGCGGCGCGGCCGAGCGCACGCTGCTCGCGAGCCCCGCATACGACCAGACCGACGTCACGCCGACGCGGCTCAGTCACGCGCTGTCGTATATCGGCAAGAACCTCGCATCCGAGCTGCGCGAATCCGATCTCGCGCAATTGACCGGGCAGAGCGTCAGCGCGTTCTCGCGCGCGTTCCATCGCCACACGGGCATGCCGTTCGTCCAGTACGTGAATCGCCTGCGGATCGAATCCGCATGCCAGATGCTGCTCGCCGACGACGCGAGCATCACCGACGTCTGTT
Organism: Burkholderia sp. MSMB1078WGS; assembly: GCF_001528895.1. Lineage (NCBI taxonomy): Bacteria > Pseudomonadati > Pseudomonadota > Betaproteobacteria > Burkholderiales > Burkholderiaceae > Burkholderia > Burkholderia sp. MSMB1078WGS. The sequence continues at coordinate 8,897 of NZ_LPDI01000063.1, forward strand.
TCCAGGCCGGCTTCAACAACGTGTCGAACTTCAACCGCCAGTTCCGCGCGGTGAAGGGGATGGCGCCGTCCGAATTCCGCGCGCTGCAGCGCCTGAACGCGCGCAGCCGCGAGCTGGCGCTGCATGCGGCGCCCACCGGTAACCCGCTGCCGCCGCGCGTGCTGACGCCCGGCGCACCCGAGCTCGCGCCGCAGCCCGGATGATCGCCGGGCCGCCGCCCGCCCGAGTTTGCTCCGTCGTTTTACCCAGCCGATCGCGTCGCTCACGTCGCGAGGGGCGCATTCATCCACGAAAAAGCCGCACACAATTCAGGAGACACCGTCATGACGCACGCATCGCCCGCTTCATCCTCCCGTCGCACCGCCCGCCTGGCGGCCGTTGCCGCGCTCGCCGTCGCGGCCCTGCTGCCCGCCGCCGCCCACGCGGCGCCACTGCGGATCGGCATGACGTTCCAGGAGCTGAACAACCCGTATTTCGTGACGATGCAGAAGGCGCTGAACGACGCGGCCGCGTCGATCGGCGCGCAGGTCGTCGTTACCGACGCGCATCACGACGTCAGCAAGCAGGTGAGCGACGTCGAGGACATGCTGCAGAAGAAGATCGACATCCTGCTCGTGAACCCGACCGATTCGACCGGCATCCAGTCGGCGATCGCGCAAGCGAAGAAGGCGGGCGCGGTGGTCGTGGCCGTCGATGCGAACGCGAACGGCCCGGTCGATTCGTTCGTCGGTTCGAAGAATTACGATGCGGGCGTGATGTCGTGCGAATACCTCGCGAAGGCGATCGGCGGCAGCGGCGAGGTCGCGATCCTCGACGGCATTCCGGTCGTGCCGATTCTCGAGCGCGTGCGCGGCTGCAAGGCCGGGCTCGCGAAATTCCCGAACGTGAAACTCGTCGACACGCAGAACGGCAAGCAGGAGCGCGCGACCGCGCTGTCGGTCACCGAAAACATGATTTCCGCGCATCCGAACCTGAAGGGCATCTTCAGCGTGAACGACGGCGGCTCGATGGGCGCGCTCGCCGCGATCGAGGGGTCCGGCAAGGACATCAAGCTGACGAGCGTCGATGGCGCGCCCGAGGCGATCGCCGCGATCCAGAAGCCGAACTCGAAGTTCGTCGAGACGACTGCGCAGTTCCCGGCCGACCAGGTGCGCATCGCGCTCGGCATCGCGATCGCGCGCAAGTGGGGCGCGACGGTGCCGAAGGCGATTCCTGTCGACGTGAAGGTCGTCGATCGCGGCAACGCGAAGGGTTTCAGCTGGTGAACGACGCCCTTCGCACGGAGAAGCCGATGGATACGATACTCAGGCTCGGTCACATCACGAAAAGCTTTCCCGGTGTGAAGGCGCTGTCCGACATCGATCTGGAGATCGCGCGCGGCGAGATCCATGCGCTGCTCGGCGAGAACGGCGCCGGAAAATCGACGCTGATGAAGATCCTGTGCGGCATCCACCAGCCGGATGCCGGCACGATCGAGATCGACGGCGCCGCGCGCCATTTCGCGGACTATCACGACGCGGTCGCGGCCGGCGTCGGCATCGTGTTCCAGGAATTCAGCCTGATTCCGCACCTCGATGCCGTCGACAACCTGTTCCTCGGCCGCGAGTTGCGCACGCGCTGGGGGGCGCGCGATCGCAAGCGGATGCGCGCGGCGGCGGCGGCCATCTTCGCGCGGCTCGGCGTGGCGATCGATCTCGATGCGCCGATCCGCGCGCTGTCGGTCGCGCAGCAGCAGTTCGTCGAGATCGGCAAGGCGCTGTCGCTCGACGCGCGCATTCTGATCCTCGACGAACCGACCGCGACGCTCACGCCGGCCGAGGCCGAGCACCTGTTCGCGATCATGCGCGAGCTGAAGCGGCAGGGCGTCGCGATGATCTTCATCTCGCATCACCTCGACGAAATTTTCGCGGTGTGCGACCGCATCACGGTGCTGCGCGACGGCCAGTACGTCGCGACGACCGACGTCGCGCGCACCGATGTCGAGCAACTGGTGCGGATGATGGTCGGCCGCCGGATCGAAAGCAGCTTTCCGCCGAAGCCGGTGCTGCCGGCCGACGCGCCGGTCGTGCTCGACGTCCATGCGCTGCAGATCGAGCGCGACGGCCCGGTGAACAGCTTCGCGCTTCGCGCCGGCGAGATCCTCGGCTTCGCGGGGCTGGTCGGCTCGGGCCGCACGGAAACCGCGCTCGCGGTGATCGGCGCGACACGCGCGCATCGCAAGGAACTGCGCGTACGCGGCGCGGCGGCGAAGCTCGCCGATCCGGCCGACGCACTGCGCGCGGGCATCGGCCTCCTGCCGGAAAGCCGCAAGACGGAAGGGCTCGTCACGTCGTTTTCGATTCGCGACAACATCTCGCTGAACAATCTCGGCAAGTACCGGTCGATGCGCTGGCTGATCGACCGGCGCGGCGAGGCGCGTACGACGCACGACGTGATGCGGCGCGTCGGCGTGAAGGCGCCGTCGATCCACACCGAGGTCGCGACGCTGTCCGGCGGCAATCAGCAGAAGGTCGTGATCGCGCGCTGGCTGAACCATCACACGTCGGTGCTGATCTTCGACGAGCCGACGCGCGGTATCGACGTCGGCGCGAAAGCCGAAATCTACGGGCTGATGCGCGAACTCACCGCGCGCGGCTACGCCATCATCATGATCTCGTCCGAATTGCCGGAAATCGTCGGCATGTGCGATCGCGTCGCCGTGTTCCGGCAGGGCCGCATCGAGGCGACGCTCGCCGGCGACGAGATCGATCCCGACACGGTCATGACCTATGCCACGGCCGGCACGCGAGGAGCGACCCATGAACCTGCCTGATTCCTCTTCCACGCCTTCCACGACGCTCGCGGCCACGGCCGCCGATGCGCCGCCGCCCCGCGCGATGTGGGCCCGGTTGCGCCGCTCGACGCTGTTCTATCCGCTCGTGGGCCTCGTCGTCGTGTGCATCGCGATGATGGTCGCGAGCCCGAGCTTCCTGTCCGCCGCGAACCTCGAAAACGTGCTGCGCCAGGTCTCGATCAACGCGATCATCGCGGTCGGCATGACCTGCGTGATCCTGACGGGCGGCATCGACCTGTCGGTCGGCTCGGTGATGGCGCTGTCCGGCACGCTCGCGGCCGGGCTGATGGTCGCTGGCGTCAACGCGGCCGCCGCGCTGGCGATCGGCATCGCGGTCGGCCTGGGCTTCGGCTTCCTGAACGGCGTGTTCGTCGCGTTCGCGGGGATGCCGCCGATCATCGTCACGCTCGCGACGATGGGCATCGCGCGCGGCCTCGCGCTGATCTACACGGGCGGCTATCCGATCGACGGGCTGCCCGACTGGGTCGCGTTCTTCGGCAGCGGCAAGGTGCTCGGCATCCAGGCGCCGGTGCTGATCATGCTGGCGGTCTATGCGATCGCGTGGCTGTTGCTCGACCGGATGCCGTTCGGCCGCTACGTGTACGCGATCGGCGGCAACGAGCAGGCGACGCGGCTCACCGGCGTGCGGGTCGCGCGCGTGAAGCTGATCGTCTACACGCTGGCCGGCGTCACGTCGGCGCTCGCCGCGATCGTGCTGACCGGGCGTCTGATGAGCGGGCAGCCGAACGCCGGCGTGGGCTTCGAGCTCGACGCGATCGCGGCCGTCGTGATGGGCGGCACGTCGATCTCCGGCGGGCGCGGCGCGATCCTCGGCACGCTCGTCGGGGCGCTGCTGCTCGGCGTGCTCAACAACGGGCTCAACATGATCGGCGTGAACCCGTACGTGCAGAACGTGATCAAGGGCGGAATCATCCTGCTCGCGATCTACATCAGCCGCGAGCGATCGCGGTAACGATCGATCCATCGGTTATCCAATCAATTGGAAAAGAGACAACTCATGACGACACCCGAAGCCCAGCCGCGCATGACCGCGGTCGTCTGCCACGGCCCCGAGGACTATCGCGTCGAACAGGTCGCGAAGCCGCACCCCGGGACGAACGAGCTCGTGATCCGCATCGCCGCTTGCGGCATCTGCGCGAGCGACTGCAAGTGCTATACCGGCGCCAAGATGTTCTGGGGCGGACCGAGCCCGTGGGTGAAGGCGCCGGTGATCCCCGGCCACGAATTCTTCGGCCATGTCGAAGCGCTCGGCGACGGCGCGGCCGAGCATTTCGGCGTGGCGATGGGCGATCGCGTGATCGCCGAGCAGATCGTGCCGTGCGGCAAGTGTCGCTATTGCAAGTCGGGCCAGTACTGGATGTGCGAGGTGCACAACATCTTCGGCTTCCAGCGCGAAGTCGCCGACGGCGGAATGGCCGAGTACATGCGCATTCCGCCGACCGCGATCGTCCACAAGATCCCGCTTGGCGTATCGCTCGAGGATGCGGCGATCATCGAGCCGCTGTCGTGCGCGATCCATACGGTGAACCGCGGCGACGTCCAGCTCGACGACGTCGTCGTGATCGCGGGCGCGGGCCCGCTCGGGCTGATGATGACGCAGGTCGCGCACCTGAAGACGCCGAAGAAGCTCGTCGTGATCGACCTGATCGACGAACGGCTCGAACTCGCGCGGCAGTACGGCGCCGACGTGACGATCAACCCGCGGCGCGACGATGCGCGCGAGATCGTCCGCGCCCTTACCGACGGCTACGGTTGCGACGTCTACATCGAGACGACCGGCGCGCCGGTCGGCGTGAACCAGGGGCTCGACCTGATCCGCAAGCTCGGCCGCTTCGTCGAATTCAGCGTGTTCGGCGAGGATGCGACCGTCGACTGGTCGATCATCGGCGATCGCAAGGAGCTCGACGTGCGCGGTGCGCATCTCGGGCCGTACTGCTATCCGGTCGCGATCGACCTGCTCGCACGCGGGCTCGTCACGTCGAAGGGCATCGTCACGCACGGCTTCGCGCTCAAGGACTGGGACGATGCGATCCGCGTCGCGAAATCGCCCGAATCGATCAAGGTGCTGCTGAAGCCGGCCCGCTGACGGCCGGCGCGCGCCTCACCGGAGACATCATGGAATACGTCATAGGCGTCGACATCGGCACACAGAGCACCAAGGCGCTGCTGGTCGACCGGCACGGCACGATCGTCGCGCGGCGCTCGGCCGGCTACCAGCCCGATACGCCGCGCCCGCTGTGGGCCGAGCAGTGGCCGCAGGTGTGGTTCGACGCGGTGCTCGACTGCATCGCCGGCTGCGTGAGCGATGCGCGCGCGCAGGGCGTGCCGGCCGATGCGATCCGTGCGGTGTGCGTGAGCAGCCTGTACGGCGGCTCGGGCATCCCGGTCGACATCGACATGCGGCCGTTGCATCCGTGCCTGATCTGGATGGACCGGCGCGCGACCGCGGAAGTCGACTGGGTCAACGAGCACGTGAATGTCGAGCGGCTGCGCGTGATCACCGGCAACGGCGTCGATAGCTACTACGGGTTCACCAAGATGCTGTGGCTGCGCGACCGGCGGCCGGACGTATGGGCGAACGTGCGCTACTTCCTGCCGCCGAATGCGTACGTGATCTACCTGCTGACCGGCGAAGTGGCGGTCGATCACAGTTCGGCCGGCAATATCGGCGGCGTGTACGACGTCGCACGCCGTGAATGGTCCGACGACGCGCTCGACATGCTCGGCATTCCGGCGACGATGATGCCGGAACGGCTGGTCGATTCGACGGACATCGTCGGCGGTCTGCTGTCGCAATGGACCGCGCAACTCGGGCTGCCGGCCGGCACGCCCGTCGTCGCGGGCGGTGTCGATGCGGCGGTGGCGACCTTCGCGGCCGGCGCGACGCGTGCCGGGCAGCACGTCGCGATGATCGGCACCAGCATGTGCTGGGGCTACGTGAACCGGCACGTCGATGCGCGGCATGGCCTCGTCAGCATGCCGCACGTGTTCGACGGGCAGCGCGACCTGTACGTGTTCGGCGGTGCGATCACGGCCGGCGCGTCGGTGGCGTGGTTTCGCGATCAGTTCTGCCATGCGGAAGTCGATGCGGCGCGCCTGCTGCCGCACGGCGATCCGCATGCGCTGCTCGAGGAGGCGGCCGAATGTGTGCCGGCCGGCGCCGACGGCGTGCTGTTCCTGCCGTATCTGATGGGCGAGCGCAGCCCGGTGTGGGATGCGAAGGCGAGCGGCGCGTTCGTCGGGCTGAGTCTCGCGCATACGCGTGCGCATCTTTATCGTGCGGTGCTCGAAGGCGTCGCGTTCGCGTTGCGCCACAACATCGAGGCCGGCCGCCGTGGCGCGGTGACGCTGGACGATCGATTGATCGTCGTCGGCGGCGCCGCGCATTCGGCGCTGTGGATGCAGATCATCGCGGACGTGACGGATTTCCCGGTATGGACGATCGAGCAGGACGTCGAAGCCGCGATGGGGGCTGCGCTGCTTGCGGGTGTCGGAGCAGGGCTCGTGTCGCGCGACGACGCGCAGGGCGGCTGGGTCACGCTCGTCGAGCGCGCACGGCCCGATGCCGACCGCGCGAAAACGTACGACGCGCGTTTTTCGCTGTACACGGCGCTGTATCCGGCACTCAAGCCGATCATGCACGGGCTGGGCACACCATCATGAACACACGATTCGATTTCGGCGGGTCAACGGTGCTCGTCACGGGCGCATCGAGCGGAATCGGCCGCGCGTGCGCAGTCGCGCTGGCGCACGTCGGCGCGCGCGTCGTCGCGGCGGGGCGCGACATGGCCGCGCTCGACATGCTCGCCGGCGAGATTGCGTGCGAGACGTTGCGCATGGATGTCGGCGAGGACGAACGCGCGATCGATGCCGCACTCGCTGCATACGACGCGTTCGACGGCCTGGTCAATTGCGCGGGGATCGCGTCGCTCGAACCGGCGCTCGATGTCGGCGCCGCGCATTTCGATCGCGTGATGGCCGTCAATGCGCGCGGCGCGGCGCTCGTCGCGCGGGCCGTGGCCCGAAAGATGATTGAGCGCGACGCACGCGGCGCGGCGCATGCACGGGGCAGCATCGTCAACGTGTCGAGTCAGGCCGCGCTCGTCGGCCTGCCCGCGCATCTGAGCTATTGCGCGTCGAAGGCGGCGATGGACGCGATCACGCGCGTGCTGTGCATCGAGCTCGGGCCGCACGGCATTCGTGTGAACAGCGTGAACCCCACCGTCACGCTCACGCCGATGGCGCAGTTCGCATGGAGCGACCCGGAGAAGCGCGCGCCGATGCTGGCCGCGATTCCGCTCGGCCGATTCGCGGAGCCGGACGAAGTCGTCGAACCGATCCTGTTTTTGCTGAGCGATGCGGCGTCGATGATCAGCGGCGTGTCGCTGCCGATCGACGGCGGCTATACGGCACGCTAGACCGCAGTCGCGCGAGGAGCGGGTCGCGTTCGCAAAGCGGCCGGCGCGCTAGACCGGATCCTTGCTCGGCGGTTCGTCCGGCTGCTGCGGGTTGTCGTGATGACCGGGCGGCGACGAGAACGGATCGTTTTCCGGATCGCGGTTCGGGTCGGCCGGTGGCTCGGGCGTCGGGGTCGTGTGATCGCTCATGGAGAACTCGCGCGGTGCGTGACAGCGGTGGCGCGGCGGACGCGCCTCGTCTCCGTTATAGCCAATCGGGCGCGGGTTTGCAGCGGGATTCTTGCGGCGGGTGGTCGATCGTCGCGGAAATCCGCCGATCGGCGGGGTTCGTGCGGGAACGTGCGGGCCTGCGCAATCGACGTCAGCGCAAATCCGCGGGTGTATCGACGTCGCGCAGGATGCCGGGGTCGTCGACGTCGAGCAGTGTCACCGGTGCACTGGCGAGCAGCGCGCGGGCGCCCGTGTCGCCGTCGAGGGCGGCGAGCGCATCGAAATGGTGCGCGGCGAAACCGACCGGATGGCCGCGCACGCCGCGATGCGCGGGCGCGACGATCGACGCGTGGTCGGCTTCGAGCGCGCGTGCGACCGTTTCGTAAGTGGACGCCGCGATCCATGGCATGTCGCCGAGCGCGACGAGCCAGCCGCTCGCGTCGGGCGTGGTGCGGACGCCGGCCGCGAGGCTCGCGCCCATGCCGCGCAACGCGTCGGGTGCATAAACGACCTGGCAGCCGGCTTCGTTCAGCAAAATCGCAAGCTTTTCGGCGCCGGGACGCACGACGGCGATCACGTCGGCGGTGGCGGCCGCGAGACGGCGGGCGGCGGCGACCGCCACCGGCGTGCCGTCGGGAAGCCGAGCGAGCAGCTTGCTGTGCAGGCCGCTCGGGTCGAAGCGTTGACCAAGGCCGCCGGCGAGCAGGACGCCGGTGGCGAGTGACGCATAGGACATCGGCGCGAGGGGAGTGAGGCAGGTGCTGCGATTGTGCGGGAGCACACGCGGATCGGCAAGTGAGGATGTTACCGGGTCACGCGTGTCGGATCGGGAAAACCGTCATCGCGACGCTACGTCGAGCATGCTTTCGTCGACAGGAGCGTAAATTGCGTGCGATTCGTTCTGCATGACGGCCCAATGACGATCGCCGAACGAGAGATCGACGAACCGTTCGTGCGACTCCCGCAGGGCGATCGACCGGACGGCGGCATCGGAGAGCGGTATCACGGTAGCGGGCCAATGGCACGAGGACGGTTGCGGGCCACGCACCGATATCGAGAGGGGCGGCCGCGGTCGTTTGGTCAGACGAATCGCCAATATGCTGGAGTCTGGCGGAAGGTGCGCCGCGGTTCGACCCGCGGGCGGGCAACGCTCACCAGAGCGTCTTGACGTGCGCGTACGCGCGGATTTTTTCGTCGCGGGTGACGAGCGGCGCGCCGAGCCGCCGCGCGGTCGCGACGATCATGCGATCGGCCGGATCCTTGTGGAACGTGCCGGGTAGATCGGTGGATTTCGCGGCGATGTCGGCATCGACCGGCACGAAGCGCATGCCGTCGATCTGCGCGACGGTGGCGAGCCATGCGTCGACATCCATCGTCAGTGCGAGGCGGTCGTTGCGCACCAGCATCGCAATTTCCCACGCGGAGATGGCGGATGCGGCGAGCGCGCCTTCGCTCCGTGCACGATCGATCGCGCTTCGCGCCTTCCTGCTGAGCGCCGGGTCGCCCGCTACCCACCACACCAATGCATGTGTATCCAGCACGATCACCGCGACGCCTCCCAATCATCTTCCGCAATCGGATCGAGAGGATTGTCGTAGCGCATGACCGAACCGCGCAATATGTCCAACGGTTGAGTTTCGCGCGAGCGATACGGCCGGATCTCGAGCGTCGGTTTGCCGTGGTCGGTGACGATCAGGCTCTCGCCCGACGCCTCGACGAGCCGGAAGTATTCGAGTGCGCGAGCCTTGAATTCGGATTTCGATACGGGAGCGTGCGGCATCATGATATGAGCATGGTCATTTGACGATGGTCATTTTAGACCCGCTTTTCGACACGGTGCAAGCGCCGGGGCGTGACCGGCTCGCGCTACGCGTCCGCCCACTTCCTCAACAGGTTGTGATAAATCCCGGTCAATGAAATGACCACCGGATCCTTCGCCCCTTTTTCGGCGGAAAGCGCCTGAATCTGCGTATCGAGCTGAAACAGCAGCGTGCGGTCGCCATCGTCGCGCACCATGCTCTGGATCCAGAAGAACGACGCGACGCGTTCACCTCGCGTCACCGGCGTCACGTGATGCAGGCTCGACGCCGGATACAGCACGAGATCGCCCGCCGGCAGCTTCGCGCGATGCACGCCGTACGTGTCTTCCACGCACAGCTCACCGCCGTCGTACGCTTCGGGCTCCTCGAGAAACAGCGTCGCCGACAGGTCGCTGCGCACGCGGAAATCCGTGCCGCGCAGCAGCCGGATCGCGTTGTCCACGTGCGTGCCGAACGCTTCGCCGCCTTCATAGCGATTGAACAGCGGCGGAAACACCTTGAGCGGCAGCGCCGCCGAAAAGAACAGCGGATGGCGCGCGAGCGCGTCCTGGATCGCGTCGCCCACCGCGCGCGCGGCCGGCGAGCCTTCCGGCAATTGCCGGTTGCGTTTCGCGAGCGCCGACTGCGCGCCGGACGTCGCGTTGCCGTCGACCCATTCGGCGGCATCGAGCAGATCGCGGCATTGCGCGACTTGCGCTCGAGTCAGTACGCCGGGGATATGAAGCATCATGGTGCGGATTCCATTGCGTGCGGCGCCAGTTGCACGGCCGCCGCCCGAAAAGCGTCGACCGGCGACGAAACGAGATACGCACGCATCTTCGCGATGAACGCGGGTGTCGCGGTGGCCGGCACGCGCGCGAGCCAGTCGAGCGCTTCGTCGACGCGCCCGCGCTCGGCGAGCAGCCGCGCATAGTTGAACTGGCCGCGGAAGTCGCCGGCAACGGCGGCGCGGCGATAGTGGTCGAACGCGGCGTCGGTGTCGACGGGTACGACCCAGCCGTCTTCGTAGAAGCCGCCGATCAGGTTGATCGATTTCGCATGGCCGAGCGCGGCCGCGCGGCGGAACCAGTCGAGTGCGTCGGCGCGGTTCTCGTCGACGCCGTTGCCGAGCGCAAGGGCAGTCGCGTAGTTGTACATGCCCCAGTCGAGGCCCGCGTGTGCGGCGAGCCGGTACCAGTACACGGCGACCGGCGCGCACGCGGCCGTACCCCAGCCGAACTCGTAGCAGCGCCCGAGCATGTTCATCGCCATCGGGTGGCCGGCTCGCGCCGCGTGCCGGAACCAGCTGAATGCGGCGGCCGGATCGCGTGCGACGCCGTGCCCGTCGAGCAGGTATTGCCCGTAGACGGCCTGCGCGTCGACGATGCCGTGGTCGGCCGCTGCCGCGACCCACGCGGCGGCGCGCTCGGGCGGACCGGCCAGGATGTCGGCGAACGCGCGCGGCGATACCGACGCGAGCGCCTTCAGCGATACGGCTTGCATCGATCAGTAGCGCGCGTTCAGCGTGACGAACGCCGAGCGGCCCGGGGCGATCGACGCATAGTGCGCCGGATACGCCTGATCGAAGTAGGTGCGGTTGAACAGGTTGTTCACGTTCAGTTGCAGGTCGAGCTTCTTGTTGATCCGGTACTGCGCCATCGCGTCGAAGCGCCAGTACGACGGCACGGCGCGCAGGTTCGCGGGATCGCCGAACACTTCCGACATGTAGAACGCGCCGCCGCCGACCGTGAACTGCGGCGTGACGTCGTAGTTCGACCACATCGTGAGGCTGTGCTTCGGCGTGTTCGGGAAGCGGTTGCCGTTGTTCGCGGCGTCCTTGCCGTTGTCGCGCAGCGCGCTCTTCATGTACGTATAGCCGCCGAACACCTGCCACTGCTTCGTGATCTGGCCGGCGAGGCCGAGCTCGAGGCCCTGCACGCGCTTGTTGCCGACCATCGCGTACTGATTGTTCGGCAGCGTCACGCGTGCGTTCGTCGTATCGATCTGGAACAGCGCGGCCGTCAGCGACAGCTTGTCGTTCAGCACGTTCCACTTCGTGCCGAGCTCGATGCTGCGGTTCTTCTCGGGCGCCATCTGGTCGGCGTTCGGCCCGACGCCGCCGCGGCCCGGCGTGAGCGACTGCGTTTCGCTGCCTTCGCCGAGCAGCATGCCGGCGGGCGTCGACGACGTCGCATACGACGCGTAGATACTGCCGTTCCGCGCCGGCTTGAATACGAGGCCGGCCTGCCAGTTGAACAGCGTGTCGTCGCGCGTATAGGTCTTGCCGCCGTTGGCCTTGGTATCGGTGAAGCGGGTCGAGTAGTCGTCGACGCGTACGCCGGCGTTCACCTGCCAGCGCGGCGTGAGCTCGATCGTGTCGAAGCCGTAGATCGACTTCGTCGTCGTGCGCGCATGCGCGTAGTCGTTGTTGCGCGTGATCGAACCGGCCCACGGGTCGTTCGGATTCGGCGACCAGAGGCTCGTGCAGTTGTAGCCCGACGGCGCGCCGATGCCTTTCTGGCAGATCGTGCCCTTGTCGGTCGCGACCGTGTACGAATCGCGCTTGCCCCATTCGCGCGACAGCTCGATACCCGTCGTGAAGCTGTGCTTGAACGGGCCCGTACGGAATTCGCCGAACAGCTCGGTCAGGTTCGCGAGGCTGTTGATCGAGCTGTTGCGGTTGTTGTTGCGGCGCCAGACCTTGCCGTTCACCACGTTGCCCTGGCTGTCGTCCGGCTGCGTCCAGATGTAGTCCTGCGTCGATTCCGTGTAGCGCGTGGTGTTGCGCACCGTGAGGTTCGGCGTGATGTCGTGCTCGATCTTGATCGTGCTGATGTCCGACGTGGTCTTGCGGAAGTCGCGGTCGACCAGGCCGTAGAAGTTGTGGCGATCGACCGGCGCCGGATAGATAGTGCCGACGTTCGCGGGCTTGTTCGACGTCGTGTAGAAGTACGGGATCCCGCCGTCGGGCATGTCGTCCGTCTGCAGGTGGTAGTAGCTCGCGGTCACGCGCGTCGGCGTGCCGAGGCCGAACGCGATCGACGGCGCGACACCCCAGCGCTCGTTGTTGACGGCGTCGCGGCCGGCGACGTCGTTGTTGTGGCTCATCAGATTCAGGCGGAACGCGGCGTGATCGGCGAACTGCCAGTTGCCGTCGGCGGTGAAGCGGCGATAGCGGTCGGTGCCGAGGCCCGCGCTCGCGGCGGCCGTCGTGCCGAGATGCGGGGCCTTCGTGATCAGGTTGATGCTGCCGCCGGCGCCGCCGCGGCCGCCGTATGCGCCATCGGAACCCTTGGTGATCTCGACGCGCTCGGTGTTGAAGATCTCGCGCGTGGTGGCGCCCGTGTCGCGCATGCCGTCGACGAACATGCTGCCCTGCGTGTCGTAGCCGCGGATGAACGGACGGTCGCCGAGCGGGTTGCCGCCTTCGCCGGCGCCGAACGTGATGCCCGGCACCGTGCGCAGCGCTTCGGTCAGCGTTGCCGCGCCGCTGCTCTGGATCAGTTCCTGCGGGATCACGGTGACGGATTTCGGCGTGTCGACGAGCGGCGCGGTGAATTTCGCGGAAGCGGAAAAGTCGGCCTTGTAGCTGTGCTCGGTCTTGCCCTGGATCTCGATCGGCGCGAGGTGGCCTTCGGTGCTGGCGGGCGCCGCGGGCGGCGTGCCGTCGGCAAACGCGGGGCTCGCGGCGAGCACGCTGCACAGGGTGGTGAATTTACCGAGCTTCAGCTCGTCGGGACGGGACTTCATGGTGCGCTTCGACCTCGCGGTGTGGCCCCGGCACTGCGGAAATGTGCATGCCGCCGGGAATTATTACGATTTGTTTTCAGGCGGCATTCTATGTAATTTTTGTTTGAATGAGAAGCGTTCTTGTTAGCGTTTGTAAGGGAATGGTTGACGAATGTTGCGGAGGGATGGCGGCGGTTGGCCGGCGGGAAACGACCGATCAGCCCACGCGAACGGCCTGAACGGCGCCACGCGAGACGTCGCGCCGTTCGCTGCGGCGGGGCTTCGAGCGATCGATCCGTGGGTGCGGCAGCGTCCGGTTGCAGCCTCCATAAATCGCGCCGAAATGAAAAACGCGCCGTGCAATGCGGCGCGTGTCGAATCGGGCAAGCGTGCCCGCTGCCCCGGGCAATGGCAGGCGGGCACGACACTCCGGTGCGGCGTCAGTCGATTCCGTGAAACACCGCATCCTCCGGCCCGAGGTATGCCGGCGGGCGCCACGTCGCGTCGCGCATCGAATGCTGGACGAGATTCTCGACGCCGAGCAATACCGCGAAGATCGCCATTCGCACCGGAATGCCGTTGTCGGTCTGCCGGAAGATCGCGAGACGCGGGTCGCGGTTCAGGTCGACCGACAGGTCGTTCGCGCCCGGCCGGCTGTCGCGCGGCAGCGGGTGCATGATCAGCGTGTCGGGCTTGCACACCGAGTCGACGAGCGCCTGGTTGATCTGGAAATCCGGCGTGTAGCCTTCGAACGACTCGTCGGTGAAGCGCTCCTTCTGGATCCGCGTCGCATAGACGACATCCGCGCCGCGCAGGCCGGCCGCGAGGTCGGTCGTCTGCTCGACCACATGGCCATTCGTCGAGATCTGGTCGACGATGTACGCCGGCATTTCGAGCGTCGGCGGCGACACGAGCGTGAACTTCAGCCCGCGGTACAGCGCGAGCAACTTGACGAGCGAGTGCACGGTGCGGCCGTACTTCAGGTCGCCGACCAGCGCGATGTGGGCGCCGTCGACGATCTTGCCGAGCCGCGAAAACTCGCGCTGGATCGTATAGAGGTCGAGCAGCGCCTGGCTCGGGTGCTCGCCGGGGCCGTCGCCGCCGTTGATCACCGGCAGGTTGGTCGCACGCGCGAATTCGGCCACCGAGCCTTTTTCCGGATGGCGGATCACGAGCGCGTCGACGTAGCCGGCCATCACGCGGCTCGTGTCGTAGATCGATTCGCCCTTGGCCATCGACGAGAACGTGAAGCCCGTCGTATCGCACACCGAGCCGCCGAGCCGGCAGAAGGCCGCGCCGAACGACACGCGCGTGCGCGTGCTGGCTTCGAAGAACAGGTTGCCGAGCACGGCGCCTTCGAGCACCCGCGAAATCTTGTGGCGTCGCGCGATGGGCTGCATGACATCGGCCACGCGGAACAGCGCCTCGACCGAATCCCGTGAGAACTGGTCGACCGAGATCAATTGCGGCTTGCCTTCGAACAGGAATTGCTTCGCGAGCCCTTGTTTGTCTACGCTTTGCGTATAGTTCTCGCCGTCGGGCGCCGAGCGTTCGACGATTTCCGACACGAAACGCTCGACGATCTCCGGCATGCCGCGCGATTCCTGCGAATCGTCCGGAAGCAGCCAGGTATCCAGTGCGCGCCGGCTGACGCCGATGCGATTCGCGAATGCCTCGCGGGTCATGTTGAGGCGGCGCATCGCGTCGCGGAGGAAGGCTTGCTGGGGAACGGTCATCGGCGGCTCCTGGTGGAAAATATACGCGATGCGTATATTAGTTGGTGCCGCGATGAAGTCAAGAAAAATCTGCGAGCGCGCGGGGTGTGGCGCGCAGGACACTCGGCGAGGCCGCACCGGCGCGCGTCTCCGTATAATCAGGTCAGGCCCCGTGTCCGGCAGCGTGCCGGGCGCCACGCCACAAACGATTCGCCCGGTCGGGCTTGTTGATTCGAAGGAGAATGAGAATGACGCGTACGATTGCTGCAATGCTGCTGGTGGTGACCGCCGCGCTCGCCGGTTGCAACACGGTCGCAGGCATGGGCCAGGATATTTCGAAGGGTGGCCAGGCGATCAGCGATTCGGCTGAAAAGGCGAAGTAAGCCGATCGGTTCCGGAATGCAGAAGGCGCCGGGCCTTTCCGCGATGGCGGGAAGGCCCGGCGCCTTTTTTGCGCCCGACGCGACGTCGGTGGCGTCAGGCGCGTTCCACGAACGCGTAGCGGCCTTCGACCTTGCGCGGCGTGAACCAGCCGTAGTCGGGGAACAGCCGGTTGCGGACGAACCACACGTAACCGACGAGCACGACCGTGATCGCGAGGCTCGGCAGCGCGGACGCCGGATCGCGCCCGAGATCGGCAACGGTCTTCGGCATCTGCAGCAGCGACAGCAGGATGAACGCGTGATACGCGCCGACACGATGGGTCGCAAATCCCCAGATGAACAGCAACGACAGCGGCACGGTCAACGCAAGGAAGACGGTGACGAGCACGCCGCCGGCGCCGGACGCGAAGAAGTAGTACGCAAGCATCAGGCTAATGACCAACTGGGCGACGCCGAGGCCGATCAGGATCCGGATGTGCACCTTGTTCTTGCGGCAGCGTTCGGGATCCGGGCGCGACGCGATCAGGTGCGCGAGCACGCGATCCTTGAGCCCCTGTCCGGACAGTTCGGCCAGCGCGTCGGCCTTCCTCGTTCCCGCGGATAGCAGCACCGCGATTCTTGTTTTGGCTTCCTTCCTGTTCATTGCGTGGGGATTGTCGTTCGAGGGTTGTCAAAGGGTCGGGCCACGCGAATATTGCATCTTGCGCAGTCGCGCGCAACGGTTTTGCGGTGCGCGGACACATTCCTACAGCGCCGGTTACGTCGCGGAAAGGCGGGAATCGGCGGGCGATGCGGCGGAGGAGGCCGCCGCCGTTTCCGCGGGACGCGCGATGAACGCGAGTCAGTCGGTGGCGGTCTGCGCTGCGAGCGTCCCGCGTGATTCGACGGGCGGCCTGCGCCGTCGCGTCGCGCCGACGAGCATGCCGGCGACGACGAGCGCGATGCCGGCGACACGCGTGCCGGTCAGCGTTTCGCCGAACAGCGCGACCGCGAACAGCACGGCCGAAACCGGCGCGACCGCCGTGAACAGGGCCGCCTCGGTGCCGCTCGTGCGCGCCGAGCCCGCATACCAGCACAGGTAGCCGAGCACGGTCGGAATCAACGCGTAGTACGCGATCGCCGACACGGCGCCGACGGTCCAACTGCTCGCCAGCGCATGCCATTCGAACGCGGCCGGCACGAGTGCGAGCACGAAGCCGAGGCCCGACATCGCGGTGGAAAGCGCGAGCGGCGGCAACGGCGCGGCGAGCCGCCGGTTGAGCAAGATGAAGACCGCTTCGCATGCGACGGCCGCCAGCACCAGCGCATCGCCGGCAAGCGTCTGGAGCGACGGCATCGCGTGGCCCGGCGCGAACGTGACGAACAGCACGCCGGCCGTGGCGAGCGCGGCGGCCAGCCAGTCGCGCGGCGTCTGCCGTTCGCGCAGCACGACGGCCGCGATCAGCGTCGACATGGCCGGCAGCGTGCCGAGCATCACGCCCGCATCGAGCGGCGACGACAGCTTCGTGCCGCTGATCAGCAGCACCGTATAGCCGACGCCGCCCGCCGCGGCCTGGATCACGAGCAGCACGGCGTCGCGTGCGCAAATGCGCGGCCAGCGCAAGCGCTGCGCGTGCATCAGCGCGAACAGCAGCGGGGTCGCGATCAGGAAGCGCAGCGCGGTGGCCGCGAACGGCGGCAGGCCGCCGGCCGCGAGACGGCTCGCGACGACGGTGCTGCCGACGCCGGCCATCGCGGCGGCGAGATAGAGATAGCCGATCAGTCGTGTCTTCATGTGCCGCATCGTCGCGTCCCGCGCAGGGTGCGTCTTGAACGAAATTGCAGCACGGAGAGGTGTCGATGCGGTGTGCCGTCGATGTGGACGGGCGCAATGGGGCGCGGCTGCCGTCGACGCGGCAATCGCCTGCGAATGCAGTGCGCCCGGCGGCCTCGAACTGCGCGGGCGACAGCGTGGCTCAACCCGCCTGCATGAACCGCCCCGGCGTGATCCCGAACTGGCGCGCGAACGCGCGCGTCAGGTGGCTCTGATCGGCGAAGCCGGCCTCGGCTGCGGCATCGGCGATCGGCAGGCCGCCGGCCAGCAGCGCACGCGCGAGCCGCGTGCGCTGCTGAACCAGGTATGCATGTGGCGTAATGCCGAGCTCGCGCGCGAAGCCGCGCAACAGCTGGAAGCGGCTGACGCCGCTCAGGTCGGCCAGCTCGGCGAGCGACACGGGTGCGCCCGGCGCTGCGTCGAGCCGCTCGCGGGCGACGCGGACCGCCGGCGCGACGCCCGCCGCCGGCAGCGTGCGGTTGGCGTGCCGGGCGAGCAAACCGGCGACGAGCATCACGAGCGCTTCGTCGCGGGCCAGCGGCTGGGTTTCGCCTGCGACGATGCGTGCATGCAGCCGGCCGACCGCGGCCGTGAGCCGCGCGTCGCGCACGGCCGGGTGCGCGAGCTCGACGCCGCCGAGGCCTTCTTCCGCCGCGACGCCCGCGACCAGCGCAGGGGCGAGGTACAGCATCCGCCAGCGCCGGCCGGTGCCGGCCTCGAGCGGCAAGCCGTCGTGCATCTCGCCGGGGTTGACCATGATCGCGTCGCCGGCCAGCGCGTCGACTTGCCCGCGGCCGCTCCACGACCGGTGCGCACCGCTGACGATCACGCCGACCCCGAATTCGTCGTGCGCGTGGCGCGGAAACGCGCGATCGGATTCGAGGCTGATTGCCTCGATGCCTTCGTCGCTGCGTCGGTAATGGATGACACGGTGCATGTGCGCTCCTCGCGCCGGTCGCGGCGCGGATCACGTGCACTTTAGCGCGTTCCGGCGCCGCGCGCCCTTCATCCTTTTGGCGGATACCGCGCGGCGCGCGCAGCCCGCACCATGTGCGCATGAGCAGCGTACACGGCCCGCCGGGCCTGAAGCTGCGCGGGAGACGGCAGGTGGAACGACAGGATCCGGTATTCATTCAGGTGGGCGCGCTCGCGGACGGCTTCGCGCCGGAAGCGAACGTCCTCGCACCCGTCGACGCGCTCGTCGGGCGGACGCTGGCGCTCGGCGACGCATCGGGCGTGTGGCGCGTCCATACGTTCGAGCCGGGCGCACTGCAATGGCGCGATGCGGCGACCGATACCGGCGGCCGCGCACCGTGCCGCGTGACGCGGCTGCGCGACGGCCTGTACTTCGTCGACTACATCGATGCCACCGCACGCGCGACATCGGTGAGCCTCGTGATCGATCTCGACACCGGCGTGTGGACGTCGGTCGTCGGTACGCTGCCCACGGAAGCCGACACGCGCATCGATGCGTTTACGCGCGTCGCGCGCGGGCTGCCGCTGACGGCCGTCGATGCGCAATTCCGGCACGGCACGCTCGGCGGCCACACCCGGCCGGGGCCGCTGCATGCGCCCACGCGCGAGCTGATCGGCAAGCGGACGATGTACCGCTACAGCCCGACCGAATGCTACGAGCACATCTACCTGAACGAGAATTTCTACGCGTGGCAGTGCCTGCAGGGCGTCGAAGGCGGGCTGGCCGACGTCGACCGCTGTCATTACTTCAGGATCGCGGACGAGCTGTATCTGTTCGTGTGGCGCGAAAAGGTGGTGCCGACGCTCGGCGTCGTGCTGATCGATCTCGCGCAGTGCAAGACCGACGGCAAGATCTTCGGCTATCAGGGCGGCGATTTCGGCACGCTGTCGAATTTCCCGATCGGCGCTTACGCGCAGGTACTGAACGAAACCGTGCACCCGCTCGGCGGCGAGGGGCAGCGATGACTGCCATGCTGGGCAGCGGCCGCGTGCGTGCGGACTTCAGCGGGCGTGTCGTGCTCGTCACGGGCGCCGCGCAAGGAATCGGCGCGGCGATCGCCCGCCGTTTCGCGGAATCCGACGCGTTCGTCGCGCTCGCCGATCTGAATGGCGACGCGGCAGGCGCGCAGGCCGACGCGCTGGTCAGCGCGGGCGGCGACGCACGCGCGTATCGGGTCGATGCCGCGAGTCGGGACGAGCTGGGTGCGCTCGTTGCGGCAGTCGAGCGCGACGGCGGCCGGCTCGATGTCGTCCTCCACAATGCCGCGTATTTTCCGTTGATGCCGTTCGCGCGGATCGACGAACCGACGCTCGACCGCACGCTGTCGGTCAACCTGTCGGCGCTGTTCTGGCTCGCGCAGGCCGCGTTGCCGGCGTTCGAGCGCGCGGGGGCCGGGCGGCTGCTCGTCACGTCGTCGGTGACGGGGCCGCGCGTCGCCTATCCGGGGCTTGCGCATTACGCGGCGTCGAAGGCCGGCGTGAACGGTTTCATTCGGGCGGCGGCACTGGAGCTGGCGCGCCGCAACGTGACGGTCAACGGCGTCGAACCGGGGATGATCCGCACGCCGGCGGCCGGCAATCTCGGCGATGCGGCGGTCGCGGCGCAAATCGCGCGCGACATTCCGCTGGCACGGATGGGCGAGCCGGAGGACGTCGCGAACGCGATGCTGTTTCTCGCATCGGCCGACGCGGCGTACATCACCGGGCAGACGATCGTCGTGGACGGCGGGGCGACCTTGCCGGAGAGCGGGGCGGTGCTGGGGGACGGGTAGCGGCGAGCCAGCGAGGGCGGCGGTTGTGGCGAGGCCGTGCCGGCATCGGCGTGCGGCCCGCGCGATGCGCGGCCGTGCCGGCCGCCGCCGCGACTACAGCCAGCCGTTGCGGATGAATTCGACGATCGAATAGCGACGTTGCTCGAGATCGTGTTGCCGGACGGCCTCGACGATGCGCGATACGCCGTCCGCATAGGGCGTCGCACCGGATACGCGCGATTCGAACTGCAGGCTGCATGCGCCGTCGTCGATGCGTATCCGGTGAACGGCATGGCGGCCGAGCTGATCGTCGGGAATGCCGAATTCGCTGCGCTGCACGGCCGGGTCGCGCACGGAGCGGATGGCTGCCGGCTGCACGCCGAGTGACTGGGCGATACCGACGGCCGTGCCGGGGACGGACGTCTTGCCGGCCTGATGCGACTCGGTCACGCTGATTGCGCAGTCGCGAAACAGGTGGCCGCTGGTTTCCAGCATGCTCATGAACTTGAGCATCAGGATGTTCGTGTTCGGACACAGCACGACCGGAAAGCCGTACGTCCCGGTTTCGAGGTTGGAGCCGGTCGACAACTCGACGAGCGGCGACGCGGTGGCCTGGCAGAACGCGATCGCCGCGGCGAGTTCGCGGCCGGAGCCGGCATGGACGACGATCGACCGGGCGTCGGTTCGCGTGCCGTCCGACCACGGCATCACGCGGCAGGTGGCCGGGTCGAGCTTGTGCGAGCCGAGCAGCTCGTGGGCGAGCTTGCCGGTTCCGATGACGAGTACTTGCATGGGATTGACGGGTTGAGGTTCGGGATGCGGGTCGGCGGCGACACGGGCCGCCGGGCCGGGCGGCCCGGCAGCCGTGCCGCGCGCCGCGCGTGGCGGGCATCGCGCATTATGCCCGGCCGTCCGGCAGCGCGCTCGTCGGGCTTCGCCGGCGGTGCATGGACTGGATCCGTCTCGCGATGCCGCCGCCGCGCCGGCGCCCGACAATCACGGCGAAACGACGGGCGAACCGCATCTCCGCACCCTCGTCGCCGTGCGCACGAACGCGTGAACGGCGCTACGCTGTCGGCATTTCATCCAATCACCCTCGATCCAGGAGAACACATCGATGGAACACGACCTGAAAGGCAAGGCAGTCGCGATCACCGGCGGCTTCGGTCATCTGGGCGTCGCGACGGCCGCGTGGCTCGGCGAGCGCGGCGCACGCGTCGCGCTGATCGGCCGCGGCGCGGCCCCGGCGGCGCAGGCGCTGCCCGGCGTGCCGGCCGATGCGCTGCGCATCGGCGGCATCGATCTCGTCGATCCGCAGGCCGCCGCGCAGGCGCTCGAAACGGTCAACCGCGAATTCGGCCGGGTCGACGCGCTGCTGAACATCGCCGGCGCATTCGCGTGGCAGACGATCGCCGACGGCGATGCTGCCACGTGGGACCGCATGTACGAACTGAACGTGAAGACGGCGCTGAACGCGTCGAAGGCCGCGCTGCCGTACCTGGTGGCGAGCCGGGCCGGCCGCATCGTCAACATCGGCGCGGGCGCGGCATTCAAGGCCGGCGCGGGGATGGGCGCGTATGCGGCCGCGAAGGCGGGTGTCGCGCGGCTCACCGAGGCGCTGGCGGCGGAACTGCTCGATCGCGGCGTGACCGTGAACGCGCTGCTGCCGAGCATCATCGACACGCCGCCGAACCGCAAGGACATGCCCGACGCCGACTTCTCGCGCTGGGTGCGGCCGGAACAGCTCGCGGCGACGATCGGATTCCTGCTGTCGGACGACGCGCAGGCGATCACCGGTGCGTCGATTCCGGTGAGCGGGCGCGTCGCGTAGCGCGCCGAGGAGGGGCTCGCCGGGGCCGGCCGTGCGTACAATGTCGCACCGGATTGCGCGACCCGAACCCGAGACCATGACTCAGCCCACCATCCTGATCGTCGAAGACGAACAGGCGATCGCGGACACGATCGTCTACGCCCTCGGCACCGACGGCATGCGGACCGTCCACTGCACGCTCGGGCAGGCGGCGCTCGACCGCCTGCGCGACACGCGTGTCGATCTCGTGGTGCTCGACGTCGGCCTGCCGGACCTCAGCGGCTTCGAGGTATGCCGGCGGCTGCGCACGTTCACCGATATTCCGGTGATTTTCCTGACCGCGCGGCACGACGAGATCGACCGCATCGTCGGGCTCGAGATCGGCGCCGACGATTACGTCGTCAAGCCGTTTTCGCCGCGCGAGCTGGCCGCGCGGGTGCGCGTGATCCTGCGCCGCTTCCATCGGGCGGCCACGCCGGAACCGGCGCCCGCATCCGCGCCGGCGGACGCGTCTGCACCGGTCGCCCCCGGCTTCGCGCTCGACGCCGACGGCGCGCGCGTGTCGTGGCTCGGCCACGCGCTGGACCTCACGCGCTACGAATTCGGGCTGCTGGCGCTGCTGGTCCGGCATCCGGGGCGCATCTATTCGCGCGAACAACTGATGGATCTCGTGTGGCGCGAGGCGCTCGATTCGACCGATCGCACGGTCGACACGCACATCAAGACGCTGCGCGCGAAGCTGCGTGCGATCGATCCCGAGCGCGACCCGATCCGCACGCACCGCGGAATGGGTTATTCGCTGCAACCGTAACGACCGGCACCGCCATGCATATCGGCCTGCGCATCTTCTTCGGCTTTTTCCTGATCGTCGGTCTGGCCGCGCTGATCACGCTGCGCGTGTTCGTGCAGGAGGTGAAGCCCGGCGTGCGCGAAGCGATGGAGGACACGCTCGTCGATACCGCGCAGGTGCTGGCGACGCTGGCCGCCGACGACATGGCGAACGGGCATATCGCCGACGGCGCGTTCGCGCGGCAGCTCGGGAAACTGCACGAGCGCCCGGTCAGCGCGAACGTGTGGGGCATCCAGAAGAACGCGATCGGCTACCGTCTCTACATCACCGACGCGCACGGCATCGTGCGCTACGACTCGGCCGGCAGCGCGGTCGGGCAGGACTATTCGCGCTGGAACGACGTGTACCGGACGCTGCGCGGCGAATACGGCGCGCGCAGCACGCGCAGCGATCCGAACGACGACGGCAGCACCGTGATGCACGTGGCGGCGCCGATCCGGCGCGGCAGCGAGATCATCGGCGTGCTGACGATCGCGAAGCCGAACCAGACGGTCGCGCCGTTCATCGCGCGCAGCCAGCGCAAGATCATGCTGTACGGCGCGTTGCTGATGGGCGGCGCGATCCTGATCGGCGCCGCGTGCACGTGGTGGCTGGTGCTCGGGTTGCGGCGCCTGCAGCGCTATGCGCGCGCGATCGCGGCCGGCGAGCGCGCGTCGATGCCGCTGCAGGGCGCGAACGAGCTGGCCGAGCTCGGACGCGCGGTGGAAAGCATGCATCAGCGGCTGGAAGACCGGCAGTACGTCGAAACCTACATCCATACGCTCACGCACGAGATGAAAAGCCCGCTGGCCGCGATCAGCGGCGCGGCCGAGCTGCTGCAGGAAGACATGCCGGTCGCGAACCGCCGGCGTTTCACCGAGAACATCCGCCGTCAGGCCGGCCGCCTCGAACAGATGATCCGCAAGCTGCTCGCGCTGGCCGAGGTCGAGCAGAAGCAGCGCCTGTCGGTGCACGAGCCGGTCGCGCTGCGGCCGGTGCTCGAACAGCTCGTCGACGATATCGAGCCGCGCGCGCGGCAGCGCGGCGTGAGCCTGCACATCGATGCGAACGATGCGGCCGACGGGGGCGGTGCGGCGGTCGTCGACGGCGATCCGTTCCTGCTGCGGCAGGCGCTCGGCAACCTGCTCGACAACGCGCTGGATTTCGCGCCGCAGGGCAGCACGATCCGGATCGCGCTCGAGCGGCGGCCGGCGGGCAGGGCGCACGTCGCGGTCGTGCGCGTTGCGGACGACGGCCCCGGTGTGCCCGACTATGCGCTGTCGCGCGTGTTCGAACGTTTCTATTCGCTGCCGCGCCCCGATGGGCAGGATCGCAGCACGGGCCTCGGGCTGTGTTTCGTGCGCGAAGTCGCGATGCTGCACCGTGGCCAGGTCGCGCTCGCGAACCGTGCGGAAGGCGGCGCATGCGCGACGCTCACGTTGCCGTCGGCGGGCTGACCGCGCGCTTCACACCCGCCACACATTCACTTCACGCCGGCTTCAATCGCCCTTCACCGGGGCCGCTCATGCTGACCGTACCTTCCACTCCGGTACCTGCCAGCAATGAATCGAGTCCTGTTGTTCAAGTCCATGATCACCGCGCTTCTCGCGCTGGCGATCCTGATCCCGCTGCAGATGGTCCAGAGCATCGTGCGGGAACGCGCCGACTATCGGCAAAGCGCGCTGCAGAGCATCTGGGCGAGCTACGCGGGGCCGCAGACGGTGACGGGGCCGGTGCTCGTCGTCCGTTACACGGAAGTCACGCGCGTGAGCGAAGACGTACGCGCCGGCGGCACGGCGAAAACCACCCTGAAAAGCGAGGCGAAGCGGCTGCTCGTGTTCCCGAAGACGCTGAAGGTCGACGGCACGCTGTCGGTCAGCGTGCGCTATCGCGGCATTCACAAGGCGCTCGTGTACGGGCTCGACAGCCGGATGACGGGCACGCTGCCGCTGCCGGACCTGAAGAAGCTGCCGCAAGCCGACGGCCACGTGAGCTTCAAGGTCGACGACGCCTATGTCGCGCTCGGCATTGGCGACCTTCGCGGGCTGAAGGCGCAGCCCGACCTGCGCATCGGCGGCAAGCGGATCGACGTGGAGCAGGGTACGCGCCTCGACGGCCTGCGCCAGGGCGTGCATGCGAACGTCGATCTCGCGGCGCTGGCGCAGGCAAATGCCGGGGCGACGGTCGTGCCGTTCAGCATCGGCCTGCCGCTCGCGGGCGCGGAATCGGTCGCGTTCGCGCCGGTGGGCGACCAGAACGACTTTTCGCTGAAATCGACGTGGCCGCATCCGAGCTTCGGCGGCGAATTCCTGCCGGCGGAGCGCACGATCGATGCGCGCGGCTTCGTCAGTAACTGGCACGTGACGTCGTTCAACACGAAGGCGCGCGAGCAGGTGGCGTCCGGCAACGGCGACGGCGGGATCGAGATGGCGTCGGTATCGGTGATCGAACCCGTGAACGTCTATCTGCAGGCCGAACGCGCGACGAAGTACGGTGCGCTGTTCGTGATGCTCACGTTCGCGAGCTTCTTCATGTACGAGCTCGTGAAGCGGCTGCGCATTCACCCGATCCAGTACACGCTGGTCGGCCTGTCGCTCGCGCTGTTCTTCCTGCTGCTGCTGAGCCTGTCCGAGCACATTGCGTTCGGCTATGCGTATCTCGCGGCGAGCGGCGCATGCATCGGGCTGCTCGGCTTCTACCTGTCGTTCGTGCTGCACAGCGTGAAGCGCGGCGCGACGTTCACCGCGCTGCTGGCGATGCTGTACGCGGCGCTCTACGGGCTGCTGCTGTCGGAGGACAATGCGCTGATGCTCGGTTCGCTGCTGCTGTTCGCGATTCTCGCCGGCATCATGACGCTCACGCGCCGCGTCGACTGGTATTCGCTCGGCGCCGCGTGGCAGCCGCTGGCCGACAAGCCGGCGGCGCTGAAGCCGGGCGCGCCCGCGAAGTAGGCTAGCGGGGTGCAAGCAAGCGCGCGCCGGTCGGCAAAGCCTCGACCGGCGCGCGTTTTCACGCGGGCCCGATGCTCTTCACGCATGCGACAGCGGACGACGAAACCGCGCCAGCGGAATCTCGGCGATGGCCGCGATCTCGATCAGCAGGTCGGGATGGTAGAGCCGCTCGACCTGGACGGTCGTCGTCACCGGATAGGGTTCGGCGAAGTAGGCGTTGCGGATGTCGCCCGCCTGCATGAATGCGTCGATGTCGGCGGCGTAATGGACGAGCGAGATCACGTCGCGCATTTGCCCGCCCAGTGCGGCCAGCACGTCGCGGATGTTCTCGAGCGTCTGGCGAACCTGGGCGCGCATGTCGCCGGCACCGACGACATGCCCGTCGCGGTCGAGCGCGATCTGTCCCTTCAGATGCACGATCCGGCCGTCGCCCTGGATCACGGCCATCGAGAACGCGCCGAACGGCGCCCAGACTTCCGGTGGATTCACGGCTTCGGCCATCGCGCAGCTCCTGTGGGGCGGAATGAGGCGACCGCAGCGGCGTGCCGCACCCGGCGATCGCGCCATGGCGGATGCGTTCATCGTCGATCCGCCCGGCCCGCCGAACGCGGCGGCGGCCCGGATCGCCCTATACTGACCACTCCACATTACCGGAACACGCCGTGCCGAACCAAGTTTCCGGAGATTCGTCCGTCGACGATCCCCGTCCGACCCCACCCGTGCAACCCGAACTGGAAGACTGCTGCAACAGCGGCTGCTCGCCGTGCGTCTTCGACCTGTATGACGAAGCGCTCGCACGCTATCGCGTCGAGCTGGCCGAATGGGAGGCGCGGCACGCGCAGCGCGAGCCTCACCGATGAACCGGAGGCCGGCGAGGTGCCGCGCCGCACCTGTCTCGCGCCTGTTGTCCGGTCCGCGTCGGGCTGACGATGTCGTTTCGTCGCGTGCTCCGTGTCACGCATCCGCATGCAGCCGCCGATGCAGCGGCCCCAGCGCCATCGACAGCGCAATGCAGACCAGCAACACGACCGTCAGCGTGAACATCGACGCCCTGAACCCCTGCACGTAATCGAGCGCGGCCGGATGCACGTCGAGCCGCGCGAAGAACACGCCGCCGATCGTCGCGGCGCCGACCGCCGCGCCGATCTGCAGCATCGCGCTGACCATTCCCGACGCAACACCGGCGCGGGCCGCATCGACTTCCGCGAGCACGATCCGCACGACCGACGGCAGCACGAGCCCTTGCCCGATGCCGATCGCCGCGATGCCCGCATAGAAGCCGGGCCCCGGCGCGCCGTCGCGGGCGAGCGCGGCGGCGCTCGCGACGCCGGCCGCGAGCATCGCGAAGCCGAGCGTGAGCACGCGATACCCGCCGAAGCGGGCGACGAGGCGCGGCATCAGCAGCGGGCTCGCGAGGAAGCCGAGCCCGAGCGGCAGGATCGCGAACCCGGACGCGAGCGGCGACCAGTTCAGGCAGCCCTGCAGATAGATCCCGTAGCTCAAGAAGAACGCGCTCAGCATGTAGAACAGGAACGCGAGCAGCAGCCCGAGCGCGACGACCGGGTTGCGGAACAGGCGCACGTCGAGCAGCGGATCGTGGCCGCGCGCGAGCCGGCGCGCTTCGACCGTCAGCAGCGCGCCGAGCATCGGCAGCGCGCCGACGCCGCACACGATCATCCACAGCGGCCAGCCGGCTTCGCGACCGTGCGTGAGCGGGTACACGAGCATCAGCAGGAACAGCGACATCAGCACCGTGCCCGGCACGTCGATGCGCTGGCCGCGCGGCGCGCGGTTTTCCGGGATGAAGCGCCAACTGCCGATCAACGCCAGGATGCCGATCGGCAGATTGACGAGGAAGATCGCGCGCCAGCCGAGCCCGAACGGATGCAGGCTGATCAGTGCGCCGCCGCCGAGTTGGCCGATCACGGCCGCGAGGCCGAACGCGAACCCGTAGAAGCCCATCACGCGCACCTGCTCCTGCGGGCTGAACACGCTGCGGATCGTCGCGAGCACCTGCGGCGCGAGGATCGCGGCGAACAGGCCCTGCAGCACGCGGCCGCCGACGAGCACCGTGCCGTTGCCGGCGAGCCCGCACAGCGTCGACGCGAACACGAAGCCGGCCATGCCGATCATGAACATGCGTTTGCGTCCGTACAGGTCGCCGAGACGCCCGCCGGTGATCTGGACGACCGCGTTCGCGCACGCATAGGCCGATACGACGAGTTGCAACTCGGCCTGGCGTGCGCCGATGCCGTCGCGAATGGCCGGGAGCGCGAGGTTCACGATGAAGTAGTCGAGCGGCGGCAGAATGGCGCCGACCAGCAAGACCACGAGCGCCCAGCCGTGGTGACTGCGTGGCGTCGCGGCAGCCGCGCCGGCCGGCGCGCAGGAAGCAAGGGTGTTGTTCGTCATGAAGGATCCGAAAAATTAGGGGCCTGATGGGTAATGGGCCCAGGCAGGCCGTTGCCCCATTATTCTGGGTATCGCCAATGGTTCGGAAAAGCGGGAAAGAGTGGTAGCATCCATCGGGTTAATCGATGGATGAGGAATGACGATGCGCGGTTTCGATCTGGATCAGTTGCGCACTTTCGCGGCGGTCGCGGATGCCGGCAGCCTGACCGCCGCCGCGCCGTTGCTGCACCTGTCGCAATCGACGGTCAGCGAGCAGGTGCGCAAGCTCGAATCGCGCGCCGGCGTGCCGCTGTTCGTGCGCAGCAAGCGCGGCGTCGAGCCGACGCCGGCCGGCTCGCGGCTGCTGCAGCATGCGCGCCGCATCGTCGCGTTGAACGAGGCGGCGTTCGACGAGTTGCGCGGGCAGGCGATCAAGGGCGAACTGCGCGTCGCGATCACCGACTATTACCGCACGAATGAAGTGGCGGGCATGCTGGCGCGGCTGCGCGAGTGCTACCCGCAGTTGAGCCTGCACGTGAGCGCGATGAAGAGCGCGGATATCGAGGCGGCGCACGCGCGCGGGCAGATCGACCTCGGCGTCGTGATGAACATGTCGAGCGGGCCGTTCCGGCCGGCGTCGGCCGACACGCGCTGGGTGCTGCGGCGCGAGCCGCTGTCGTGGGTCGCGTCGCCCGCGCTCGCCGAACAGTTGCCCGAACCGCTGCCGCTGGTGCTGCTGCCGGACGACTGCATGATGCATCAGGTCGCGGTGCGCTCGCTCGACGAACGGCACACGCCGTACGTGCTCGTGCACAGCGCGTCGGGTGTCGCGGGCTTGCAGTCGATGCTCGCGGCGGGGCTCGGGGTCGGCTGCCTGTGCGCGTCGGCGATCGGCGACGGCCTGATGCGGCTCGGCACGAAATACCGGCTGCCGCCTTTGCCCGACGCGGTGTTTTCGCTGACGCCGCCGTTGCCGGGCGAGCGCGAGACCGTCACCCAGGCGCGCGAGGTGCTGTCGCGTCAGCTGCTGATGTAACACCATGCCGCGCGTCGCGCGGCGGCGCGTCACCGACGGGCGCGCCAGGGGGCTACGGGCATGAACGACGACGAACTGAAGAACCAGATGGCCGCGAAGCTGGAGCATGCGCTGGAGCGCGTGGTCGACGAGCGCTCGCTGGTCCACTTCCTGCGGGTGCTCTGCCATGACTGGCGCACGGAGCGGCAGCTCGAGGCCGATGCGCCGCTGTCGCCGTATGCCCACGCGGCGCTCGGCTGGGAAAACCGTTCGATCGGCGAATACCTGGAAGCGATGATCGACTGGGCCGAGGCGTCGGAAGAGGGGTTGGGCTGCTACGCCATGCCCGACAATCCGTGGCGGCGCATCGCCGACATCCTGTTCGCCGGGAAAACCCACGAATGACGCGGCTCGCGCGATTCACGCACGCCGCTTTCTACTCGGCGACTTCATCGTCCGCGTCCGCATATGCACGCAACCCGTTGGCCAGTGCATCGAACACGGCCCGGCAGCGCGGGCTCGTCCGCAGGTCTTCGTGCATCACGACCCAGGTTTCCAGCCGCATCGCGGGCCCGTTCGGCAGCACGCGCACGAGCCGCGCGTCGCGTTTCGCGAGCGCCGTCTGGCAGAAGCCGATCCCGTAGCCGGCGCGGATCATCGCAAGCTGTGCGAGGTTGCTGTCGGTGCGCAGCGCGAACGCGTCGCGCTTCCACATCGGCATGCCGCGCCCCGCGGAGCGGATGAACGGCGTGACCGTATCGAAGCCGATCAGCGCATGATGCGCGAGCGCGTCGATCGTCGCGGGCGCGCCGTGGTGCGCCAGGTAATCGTCGCGCGCATACAGCCCGACCTCGATTTCGCCGACGCGCCGCGCGACGAGCGCATCCTGCGCGGGCGGCGCCATCCGGACCGCGATATCGGCCTCGCGCTTCAGCACGTCCTGGATGCGGTCGGTCGGCACCAGTTCGATCACGAGCCCCGGATGGTCGCGCCGCAATTGCGCGAGCATCGGCGGCAGCACCTCGACGGCGATCACGTCGCTGGCCGAAATCCGCACGATGCCGCGCACGCCGGCGCCGTGGCTGGCCGCCGCACGCTCGAACGCGGCCGCCGCGCTGCGCAGCGCCTCCGCATGGCCGCGCAGCGCGAGCGCGGCTTCGGTCGGCAGCAGGCCAGACGGCGAGCGCGTGAACAGCGTCTGGCCGAACGCCGCTTCGAGCGCCGCGACATGGCGGCCGGCCGTCGGCTGCGTGATGCCGAGCGCGCGCGCCGCGCCGGACAGCGAGCCTTCCGTCAGCACCGCGAGGAAGGTGCGGTAGCGTTCCCAGTTCAGATCGGTGGTCATGCATAAATGTATAGCCGATCAGTCTGGTTAGGCAATTCCTTGATAGCCGGCTGCGCGCCAGAATGCGTGTCGTGATGGTTTCATTCAAGGGGAGCGGCAATGGCGAAGAACGCAGGCGGGACGCAACGGCTGGCACTCGTGCTCGGCGCGAGCGGCGGAATCGGCGGGGAAGTCGCGCGGCAGTTGCGCGATGCGGGCTGGCAGGTACGTGCGCTCAAGCGCGGGCTCGCTGCCGAGGCCGTGGAGCGCGACGGCCTCGCGTGGGTGCGCGGCGACGCGCTGGATCGCGATGCGGTGGTGCGCGCCGCACGCGGTTGCAGGGTGATCGTGCATGCGGTGAACCCACCCGGATACCGGAACTGGGCCACGCAGGTGTTGCCGATGATCGACAACACGATCGCGGCGGCCCGGGCCGCGCAGGCGACCGTCGTGCTGCCGGGCACGGTCTACAACTTCGGCGCCGATGCGTTTCCGGTGCTGCGGGAAGATGCGCCGCAGCATCCGGCGACCCGCAAGGGCGCGATCCGCGTCGAGCTGGAGCGGCGGCTGCAGGACGCCAGCACGCGCGGCGTGCGGGCAATCGTCGTGCGCGCCGGCGATTTCTTCGGGCCGCAGCTCGGCAACAGCTGGTTTTCCCAGGGGTTGGTCAAGCCCGGGCGGCCCGTCGCGGCCATCCGCGTGCCGAGCCGCGGCGTCGGCCATCAGTGGTCGTATGTGCCGGACGTGGCCCGCGTGATGGTCGAGCTGATCGAGCGGCGCGAGACGCTGGAGCCGTTCGCGCGATTTCATCTGGGCGGGCATTGGGATGAAGACGGCATGCAGATGGCGCAGGCCGTGCAACGCGTCGCGCAGCGGCACGGCATGCGGCCGGCGCTGCGCGATTTCCCGTGGTGGCTCGTGTGGGTAGCCGCGCCGTTCGTCACGACGCTGCGCGAATTGCTCGAGATGCGTTACCTGTGGCGCGAACCGGTCCGGATGGACAACGCGCGCGTGACCGCGGTGCTCGGCCGCGAGCCGGTGACGCCGCTCGATACCGCGGTGGAGGCGACGCTGGCGGGGCTCGGGTGTCTCGGGTGAACAAGGGCGGGCTGCGCCCGTGCACGGAAACGCGTCACGGCGAACCGGAGAACGCACGGGGCCACAATTCTCCACATACCCGCGTGCGTCCGATGCGCATCATGTCGGTCAGTACCGATAAGGCGAGAACGGGGGCGCGATGGGGTATTGCGGATGGAAAATGTCGGTTGCGGGGGCAATCGTGTTCGCACTGAGCGGGTGTGCGAACCTGGCCGGTGTGCTGTACTGCGGCAACTCGCAGTTCAACTTTCCGGACTACCATTGCTTCGAGTCGTACAGGTAGGAACGGGCGCGACGACTGAACACCGTCGTGCCCGTGTTCCGTGCGATGTTCCGCTTGCCGTTACGCCACGACCGGCAACACCTCGACTGCATACCGGTGTCGCAAGCTGCGTCCGAGCACCGGATCGTGCAACTCCATCTCGAATGCGTCGCCGTCGTCCATCGCCGCGATCGCGCCGTGCACGGCGACCGTGCCGCCGTACATCGCGCAGCGTGCGGGCATCGTGCGGCGATCGTCGAACCGCTGCCACAGCACGTCGGGCGCGAGCAGGCCGCTGACCGCGCCGTGCTGGTACGCCACCCGTTCGCCATCGCGCGCAATCAGCCACGAACGCATCTCGAGCGTATCCCAGTGATCGGCGACATCCGCATAACGCCACGCGTCGCGGCCGAGCGGCTTCGCGCACACCTGCTTCGACACGGCGACGCCGTACGCTTCGACTTCGCGATCCGTGTGATCGGAGCCGACCGTGACCAGCGTGCCGGCCGGGCTGTCGACCAGCACGCATTCGATTTCGCCGCCGGAGCGCGCGCCGAGCACGCCGATCGACGGCGCCTGCGTGAGCAGCGCGGACGACACGCGATAGAAGCACGGCGTGGTCGACGGCGGTGCGACGCCGAGCGCCGCGAGTTCATCGATGTGCGCGCGGATCGCGGCCGGGTCGCGGCCGGCCCAGCCGGCGATCACGACGCGTTCGACGTCGACGTCGACGGCGGCTGGCGTGCCTTGCGGAGAAATCACGTTGAACGACAGGGTTGGCATGCGGCTATCCGTTTGAAGTGCGAAGGAACGAATCGGGGGGGGGACGGCTGCGCTCAATCCTCGAGCGGCCGGTGCGCGGTCTCGCGCGCGGCGACGAGTGCGAGCGACGTGACGACGAGCGCGGCGGCGACGTACAGCGACACGGCCGTCGTCGTGCCCGTCTGCCGGAACAACGTGGCGATCACGAGCGGCGCGAAGCCGCCGCCGACGATGCCGGCGAGCGTGTACGCGAGCGACGCGCCGGCATAACGCACGCGCGTCGGGAACTGTTCGGTCACGAACGCGCCTTGCGGGCCGTACATCACTGCATGGATCACGAGGCCGATCGCGACGGCCGCGACGATCGCCGCGGGGCGCGCCGAATCGAGCAGCGCGAAGAACGCGAACGCCCACACGATGCCGGCGAGCGCGCCGGCGAGATACACGGGCCGGCGGCCGAAGCGGTCCGACAGCGCACCGAAGAACGGCACCGCGAGCGCGTTGCAGGCCGTGCCGATCATCACGGCCGTCAGCGCGACGGGGCGTGACAGGTGCAGCACGGTCGTCACGTAGGTCAGCGTGAACACGACGATCAGCGCATACAGCACGTCCGAGCCGATCCGCGAGCCGCCCGCGATCAGCAGGCGCTTCCAGTGGTACTTCAGCACGTCGGCGACGGGCACGTCGGCGGTCGCGTGCGATTCGGCGAGCTGCTCGAACTGCGGCGTTTCGTCGACGCCGCGCCGCAGCCAGAATCCGAACACGACCAGCAGTGCGCTGGCCGCGAACGGCAGGCGCCAGCCCCACGACAGGAACGTGTCGGACGTGGTGGACAGCGTGACGAGCGCGATGCAGCCGGTGCCGAGCAGCGTGCCGAACGACGGGCCGATCTGCGTCCACGAGGCGGACAGCCCGCGCCGTTTCTGGTCGCCGTGCTCGACCGAGAGCAGCACCGCGCCGGCCCATTCGCCGCCGAGCGCGACGCCCTGCACGAAACGCAGCGCGACGAGCAGGATCGGGCTCAGGATGCCGGCCTGCGCGTAGGTCGGCAGCGCGCCCATCAGCGCGGTCGTCACGCCCATCAGCACGAGCGTGAGCATCAGCACCGCGCGGCGGCCGATGCGGTCGCCGAGGTTGCCGAACACGAAGCCGCCGAGCGGACGCGACACGTAGCCGACCGCATAGGTCGAGAACGCGAGGATCGTGCCGGCCAGCGGATCGACCGACGGAAAGAACAGATGGTTGAAAACGAGCGCGGCGAGCGTGTTGTAGATCGTGAAGTCGTACCACTCGAGCGACGTGCCGATCATGCTCGCGGTCGCGAGTCGGCTGTTGCGGACACGGCGGGGCGCGTGGGCGGCGGGCTGGACGAGAGTGCTCATGGTATCGGGCAGGTCGTGACGGATGACGGGATGAAGCGCGGGGCCGGCGTGGGCGTCGGCGTCGAGCGTTCAGGCAGGCAGGGCGGCAGCGGCGGCCGCGTCGGCTTCGGTGTCGCGTCGCCGGGCAGGCAGCGGCGCGGCGGCGCGCCACAGCAGGTCGAAGGTGCGCACGTCGTCGTGCCCGGCGAGCGTCGCCGCCACGCGACGCGTGGCCGCCGCGTTGCTGCCTTCGATCAGCACGAGCGCATCGGCGGCCGGGCGGGCGGCCGCCGCGGCGCCGATCGGCGCGGACAGGTCCGGCGACGTGCGGAAGAGCCGCGCGGCGTGGATGCCCGGTTCGTGCAGCGCGGCGTCGAAGCGCTCGCGCAGGTGCGGCACGTCGATGCGGTCCGGCGGCAACACGAACAGCGCGAGATGCGCGCCTTCGCCGTCACCGGCCTCGATCGTCAGCTCGCCGACGCGCCGCTGCGTGCCCGTCATGCGCTCGAAGTTCGCCAGCGACCACGCGGTCTGCTGCGTGAACGCGCGCCGGTACGCGTCGCCGCGGAATACGTCGAGCGCGTCCGTCACGTACAGCGCGAGGTATCGGCGCGGGCCGCCGTCGGTCGCCCGAAACCGTCGCGCATGCGTGAAGCCGGGAATCGCGACACGCTCCTGCATGTGCTCGCGGTCGTACCACGCGTTGAAATCGGCTTCGTGCGTGGGGTCGATATCCGTCCAGACGCAAAGCTGGCCGTGCGGAAGGGAAAGGCGGGTCATCGCGGGGGGCCTCGTGACGGGGTGTCAGGAACCTCAGTGTCCCGAAGGCGGGCCGCGCCCGTCCAACAAGAAAACAAATTCGCGGTGAACAGGTTTTCTTATGAGCGGCGCGGGCGGCGTTTCGCGGCGGGTGTGGCAGGCGATGCGGCCTTCGCCGTGCGCTTCGTTTTCGCCGACGTGTTCGTCTTCGTCCCGGTTGCCTTGCGCGTGGGCGCTGCGTCGACGCGATCGGGGGCGGCCGGCTTCGCGAGGTTCGCGGCGGCCGCCGTCGGGCGCGCGACTTCGCTCGCGAGTTCCGCGATGCGCGCGGCGACCGGCAGCCCCTGGCTGCGGTACGTCGCGACGAGCGGCAGCGCCGGGAACTCGGGCTCGACGTCGAGCAGTTCGAGCGTGCCTTCGTGCAGTTCGCGCCCGATGATCGCGGGCGGCAGCGCGGCCACGCCGAAGCCGTCCGCGACGAGGCGGATCATCGCGGCGACCGACGTGATGCAGTTGATGCTGGCCGGCCGTTCGACGGCTGCGAACAGCCGCTCGATCGTCGCGTGCGGCCCCGAGTGGCGCGAGAAGCTGATGATCGGAAACCCGGCCAAGCGCGCGACGTCGAGCGGCTGGCCGCCGAGCCCGAGGCGCGGGCTCGCGGCCCAGCGCACCGGGAATTCGCACAGCGGCAGGTTCGTGAAGTCCGGCCCCGGCATCGGGTCGGTCTGCAGAATCAGGTCGACGCCGTCGGTGCTGAGCAGGCGGATCAGATGCAGCGTCGTGTCGCTGGTGATCTCGACGTCGAGGCGCGGATAGCGCTCGCGCAGTTGCGCCATCAGCGCGGGGAACCAGCTGTGCACGATCGATTCGATCACGCCGATCCGGATCAGGCCCGCATCGCTCGCCGCGTCGATGTCGCGCCGCATTTCGCCGTCGAGCCGCACGATCCGCTCCGCGTAGGCCAGCATGCGCCGGCCCGCGGGAGTGAGCGTGGCCGAGCGCGTGTTGCGGTCGAACAGGCGCACGTCGAACGCCTCCTCGAGCGATGCGATGCGGCTCGACACGGCGGCCTGCGTCGTGTGCAGTTTCTCGGCCGTGAGCCGGAAGTTTTCTAGCTTCGCGAGCCAGACGAAGGTTTCCAGAAACCGGATGTTCATCGCATTCCGAACGGTGAGGCGGTGCCGCGCCAGGCGGCGGATCCGGACGATGTTAATGGATTCGGGCGCGGGCCGGCGCGTGCGACGCCTTCCGGTGGCGTCAAAGCCGGTCGAACGCGAGCGTCGGCACGTCGACGCTCGTCGCGCCCCCGTCCGCGACGAGCGTCGCGCCGGTCACGAACGATGCGTCCGGCGACGCCAGGAATGCGCAGACGGCCGCGATCTCGTCGGGTTCGGCCGCGCGCCGCAGCGGCACGTCGGCGCTGACGCGGGCGTACGCCTCGTCGAGCGAATCGCCGTGCGCGGCCATCAGCGGTGCCATTTCCGCATCGGCCATCGGCGTGCGGACCCAACCGGGGCAGACGGCGTTCGCCCGCACGCCGTGCGGGCCGTAGTCGCGTGCGAGCGATCGCGCCAGCCCGAGCAGCGCGTGCTTGCCGACCGTGTAGCCGCATACGCCCGGCCCGGCCGCGAGCGCCGCGATCGACGCGACCAGCACGATATTGCCGCGCTGCGCGATCAGGTCGGGCAGGCACGCGCGCGCGCTGACGAATGCGGTGTCGAGGTTCGCGCGCATCGCGTCGCGCCACTGCGCGTCGTCGGTTTCGTCCGCACGGCCGACACCGTGGCCGCCTGCGCATGCGACGAGCGCATCGACGCGGCCGAAGCGCTCGGCGATGCGCGGCAGGAAGCCGGCCCAGTCGGCGGTGCCGGCGGCGTCGCCCGCGAGCGCGAGGCCGCCCGTTTCGGCAGCCAGCGCGTCGAGGGGGGCCTGGCGGCGCCCGATCAGCACGACGCGGTCGCCGCGATGGGCGAAGCGGCGCGCGCACGCGGCGCCGATGCCGGTGCCTGCGCCGGTGATCGCGATCGTGCGGGCGGGCGGTTGCGTCATGTTGTTCTCCGGAAAAGGGGCGGTCCGGCCACTTTATGCGGCGCGGGCGCGCCCCGGTATCCGCCGAAAGGATGAATGCGGGCTGTCCGGACGGCCGGGCGCGGCGGCCGTCGCGCATTTTGCAAAGGCTGACGATGTTCGCCGCCGAATCGCTCTATCCTCCACATTTTTGCGATAAGCCGCGAAAGCCCGGCAAAATAGCGCGGGCGTGCGCGCGCAGTGGCGCGCGGCGCGTCGGCCGGCCGGTTCCGTCGTACGAATCGGGCGGCAGGCGGAATCGGCGCGAGCGGGCGTCCGCGGCACAGGTATCGCGTCCGCCGACGGCTCGTGCCGCCACGGCGTATCGCCCGGTTGCGCGCTGGCGCGGCCGGACCATCGACAAAAGAACAGGGAGGGGCCGGCAATGAGGCTGGACGACGAAAGAGAAAGCGTCAACGTCGAGGATCGACGCGGCGCCGGCGGGTTCGGCGGCGGGCGCGCGACGATCGGCATCGGCACGATCGTGGTTGCGCTCGCCGCATCGTATTTCTTCGGCATCGACCCGCGCGTCGTGCTCGAAGGCGCGTCGGCGCTGCAGGGCCGCCAGCAGCAGGCGCAGCCCGCGCCGACCCAGCACCAGGGCGCACCGGCCAACGATCCCGGCGCGGTGTTCACGCGCAAGGTGCTCGGCAATATCGAACGCACGTGGACGGGCGTGTTCAACACGCAACTGCACGCGCAGTACGAACCGCCGAAGCTCGTGATGTTCACGAACTCGACGCCGACCGCGTGCGGCACCGGCCAGACCGCGATGGGGCCGTTCTACTGCCCGGGCGACCGCAACGTGTATATCGATCTCGGTTTCTACGACGAGCTGCGCAAGCGTTTCGGCGCGGGCGGCGATTTCGCGCAGGCCTATGTGATCGCGCACGAAGTCGGCCATCACGTGCAGAACCTGCTCGGCATCGCCGACAAGGTCGACGCCGCGCGCCGGCGGTCGAGCCAGGCGCGCGCGAATGCGCTGTCGGTGCGCATGGAGCTGCAGGCCGACTGCTTTGCCGGCGTGTGGGCGAACAACGCGCAGCGCGCGAACCAGCGGCTGATGGAGCCGGGCGATTTCGAGCAGGGGCTGAAGGCCGCCGCGGCGATCGGCGACGACCGGCTGCAGCAGCAAGGGCAGGGCTACGTCGTGCCCGAAAG
Source organism: Burkholderia sp. MSMB1078WGS (assembly GCF_001528895.1). Taxonomy (NCBI): domain Bacteria; kingdom Pseudomonadati; phylum Pseudomonadota; class Betaproteobacteria; order Burkholderiales; family Burkholderiaceae; genus Burkholderia; species Burkholderia sp. MSMB1078WGS. Next base: position 46,334 of record NZ_LPDI01000063.1, read on the forward strand.
CTTCACGCACGGCACCAGCGAGCAGCGCGTGTACTGGCTGCGGCGCGGGATGGAGTCGGGCGAGGTGAGCGCCTGCGACACGTTCGCCGCGAACGCACGCTGAAACGGCGCGCGCGCACCGTCGCGCGCCGATATCGTCCCGGTTGAACCGGCCGCCGCGGCCGGGCCGGGACGATTTGCCGATTTGTGCTCACCGGCGCTTTTCGGCGCCGGTAGGCTGGCCCGACCGTCGAGATTCGATGCGTTCGCCTGCCGGCCGATTTCCCATGCCCATCTTGTCCGTTTCCGCCGACCACGCCCGCGCCGACTGGCAACGCGCGCTGCGCGCGTGCGTGGATGCGTTCGACGCATTCGCGAGCCCGTCGGCGATCGTGTTCTACCGGCTCGACCGGAGCGGCGAGCCGGCCGATTTCGAGCTGTTCGGGATGCCGGAATCGATGCATCGCACCTACGTCGCCCGCTACCGGATGCTCGATCCGCTCCATCCGTCGCGCTGCGCGGCGGGCGAACGCGCGGTCGTCACGCTCGCGTCCCAACTGCCCGACGAGCGGCGCGATGCATCCGCGTACTGGACCCGTTTCCTGCGGCGCCACGACGTGGCCGACGTCGTCGAGATCTGGCTGCGCGACGCGGGCCGGACGGTAGGTGCGTTCTCGTTGCTGCGTTTCGGGATCGGCGGCGCGAACGGCAACGGCACCGCCGGACGGTTCGCACCGGGCGAGATCGACGCGCTCGCGCGGCTGCAGCCGGTCGCCGAAGCCGCGTTGAGTCCGCTGCTGCGGGCGCGGCGCGGCATCCACCGGATCGGCTGCGAAGAACGCCTGACCTACCGCGAGGAGCAGATCGCGCGGCTCGTGCGCGACGGCCGCTCGAACAAGGAGATCGCACGCGATCTCGCGCTCGGCCAACCGACGATCAAGACACACCTGATGCGCATGTACCGCAAGCTCGGCGTATCGAACCGCACCGAGTTGGTCGGGGCGCTGTTCCTGTAATCGTTCCGCGCGCGGGCAGCCCCTGCCCGCGGCGATATCGAGCCGGGTTACGGCTTCGCTCCGCCCGTGCGTCGCCGCAGGGGTCGAACCCGCCCCTCCCGGCGTCCCACGCGCTGCCAATTTGCGCTCACCGGGCGCGATTCCCCGTCGATACAGTGGTTCGACGCCCGCGTGCCGCACCGGCACGCGACCCAGCCACGACCATCAACGAGACGCCCATGAGCAACACGAACTTCGTCGCCGTCAGCGACACCGTGCGCACTTTCGTCGCGCGCGATTTCGGCCTCTTCATCGACGGTGCAATGCAGCCCGCGCACGCGGCCGCGCGGCTCGACGTGTACGACCCGGCCACGGGCGAGCGGCTCGCGACCGTCGCCGATGCGGACGCACACGACGTCGACCGCGCGGTCGCCAGCGCGAAACACGCATTCGACGCGCGTGTGTGGAGCGGGCTGCGGCCGGCCGACCGCGAACGCATCCTGCTGAAACTCGCAGACCTGATCGAAGCCGACGCCGAAACGCTCGCGCAGCTCGAAACGCTGAACCAGGGCAAGTCGATTCACGTGTCGCGCGCGATCGAGGTCGGCGCGAGCGTCGAATACGTGCGCTACATGGCCGGCTGGGCGACCAAGATCACCGGCCAGACGCTCGACGTGTCGATCCCGTTCCCGCCCGGCGCACGCTATACGGCCTATACGCGCAAGGAGCCCGTGGGCGTGGTCGCCGCGATCGTGCCGTGGAATTTCCCGCTGATGATCGCGGTGTGGAAGCTGATTCCCGCGCTCGCGGCCGGCTGCACGATCGTGCTGAAGCCGTCGCCGGAAACGCCGCTCACCGCGCTGCGCCTGGCCGAACTCGCGCTCGACGCCGGCGTGCCGCCCGGTGTGTTCAACGTGGTCACGGGTGGACGCGTCTGCGGTGCGGCGCTCGCGAGCCATCCGTCGATCGCGAAGATCTCGTTCACGGGGTCGACCGCGACCGGCAAGCTGGTCGGCGCGGCGGCCGTGCAGAACATGACGCGCTTCTCGCTCGAACTCGGCGGCAAGAACCCGATCGTGATGCTCGACGACGTCGACGTCGCGCAGGCGCTCGACGGCGTGGCCGCCGGCGCGTTCTTCAACCAGGGGCAGGTATGCGCGGCCGCGTCGCGCATCTACGTGCATCGCAGCAAGTTCGCGCCGCTCGCGGAGGGCCTCGCGGGCGTCGCGCGGTCGATGAAGCTCGGCGCGGGCCTCGACACCACCGCGCAGATCAACCCGCTGGTCTCCGCGCACCATCGCGACAAGGTCGTCGAGCACATCGAAGGCGCGCGCCGCGCGGGCCTCACGTTCCTCGCGGGAGGCACGCCGGCCGACGATCTGCCCGGCTATTACGTGAAGCCGGCCGTGATTGCCGATCCGCATCCGGACAGCGCGATCGTGCGCGACGAGGTATTCGGCCCGGTGATCGTCGTCGTGCCGTTCGACGACGCGGCCGACGCGGTGCGCCTCGCGAACGCGTCGCCGTACGGCCTCGCCGCGAGCATCTGGAGCAACGACCTGAAACGCGTGATGAACCTGGTGCCGCAGATCGAGGCCGGCACCGTGTGGGTGAACTGCCATATCCCGCTCGATCCGTCGATGCCGTTCGGCGGCTACAAGCAATCGGGCATCGGCCGCGAATTCGGCCAGTACGCGATCGAAGGCTTCACCGAAACCAAATCCGTCTGCATCGCGCACTGACGCGCGGCGCTCGAACCCGAACGAATCCGAACGAACCGATTCAACCGATCCGACCATGGAGACTGCAATGAGCTACAACGAAGCGAAGTTCTGGCACCCGATGCTGCACCCGAACGAAATGAAACAGCGCAAGCCGATCCGCATCGTGCGCGGCGACGGCTGCTACGTGTTCGACGAGGAGGGGCGCAAGCTCGTCGACGGCGTCGCGGGCCTGTGGAACGTGAACGTCGGCCACAACCGCCAGGAAGTGAAGGACGCGATCGTGCGTCAGCTCGACGAGCTCGAATACTTCCAGCTGTTCGACGGTATTTCGCATCCGCGCGCCGAGGAGCTGTCGAAGAAGCTGATCGACATGCTCGAACCGGAAGGGATGCGCCGCGTGCTGTACAGCTCGGGCGGCTCCGATTCGATCGAGACCGCGCTGAAGATCGCCCGCCAGTACTGGAAGGTGCGCGGCCAGGCCGATCGCACGAAGTTCATCTCGCTGAAGCAGGGCTATCACGGCACGCATTTCGGCGGCGCGTCGGTGAACGGCAACACGGTGTTCCGCCGCAACTACGAACCGAACCTGCCCGGCTGCTTCCACGTCGAGACGCCGTGGCCGTACCGCAACCCGTTCACGCAGGACCCGGACGAACTCGGCCGGATCTGCGCGGAAATGCTCGAGCGCGAGATCCAGTTCCAGAGCCCGGACACCGTCGCCGCGTTCATCGCGGAGCCGATCCAGGGTGCGGGCGGCGTGATCGTGCCGCCGGCCAATTACTGGCCGCTGGTGCGCGAGGTGTGCGACCGCTACGGCGTGCTGCTGATCGCCGACGAAGTCGTGACGGGCTTCGGCCGCAGCGGCAGCCTGTTCGGCAGCCGCGGCTGGGGGGTGCGCCCGGACATCATGTGTCTCGCGAAGGGGATTTCGTCGGGCTACGTGCCGCTCGGCGCGACGGTCGTGAACGCGCGGATCGAGGATGCGTTCGCCGCGAATGCCGATTTCGGCGGGGCGATCATGCACGGTTACACGTACGCCGGCCACCCGGTTGCATGCGCGGCCGCGATCGCGAGCCTCGACATCGTCGTGAAGGAAGACCTGCCGGCGAACGCGGCGAAGCAGGGCGCGTACCTGCTCGAAGCGCTGCAGCCGTTCGCGGAGCGCTTCGCGGCGGTTGGCGAAGCGCGCGGCAAGGGGCTGATGCTCGCACTCGATCTCGTCGCGAACAAGGACACGCGCGAGCCGATCGATCCGTTGTCGGGCTATGCGAACGCGGTCGCGGAAGTCGCGCGCGAAAACGGCGTGCTGGTGCGTCCGGTCGGCACGAAGATCATCCTGTCGCCGCCGCTCGTGATCCAGCGCGAACAGCTCGACCGGATCGTCGATGCGCTCGCGGCCGGCTTCGAGGCCGTACCGTTCGCATGACGGCGTGACCGCATGAAGGCAAACCCGCGGCGGAGGGTAAACGCCATCGCGGGTTTGCCGATTTGCGCTATGACCGGATTATTTTGCCTGCGTATTTTTTCGACATCGGATCACGCCGTGATCGACAAGGGCCCCGGGTCTCGTCGGGCTGAAGCACCGCCCGGGGCCGACCGCAGAGCATCCGGCCCCGGCCGCCGATGAAGCGCCGGCTCGGGCCAACCAACGAAGGAGACAACGATGTCGGGATGGTCGGGAATGACCGGCGCCGCGGGCGATACGTCCGCCGGCTTGCCGGCTGAAGCGGGCGGCGGCGCCGCATTGAAGGCCGGTGCGGTCGGTTTCCCGACCGCGCTGGCGAGCGCCGTCGGCCTCATCATGGCGAGCCCGGTGATCCTCACCGCGACGTCGGGCTTCGGGATGGGCGGCTGGGCGTTCGCGGTCGCGATGATCGTTGCGTTCGTGATGATGCAGGCGCAGGCGACCACGTTCTCCGAAGCCGCCGCGATGCTGCCGACGGCCGGCTCGGTTTACGATTACCTGTCGTGCGGGCTGGGCCGCTTCTGGGCGATCACCGGCACGATTTCCGCGTATTTCCTCGTGCACGTGTTCGCCGGCACGGCGGAGACGATCCTGAGCGGCATCATGGCGCTCGTGAACTTCGAGTCGCTGAACGCCGCGTTCGAGAAGCACAACAGTTCATGGCTCGTCGGCGTCGGCCTCGTGGTCACGTTCGCGATCACCAACATCGTCGGCATCAAGGTATTCAGCAAGCTCGAGATCGTGCTGACGGCCGGCATGTGGCTGTCGCTGATGATCTTCGGGATCCTCGGGCTTGCGGCCGCGCCGGCCGTGCATCTCGACGGCTGGTTCGGCGGCTCGGCCGTCGGCACGTCGATCCCGGCCGTGCTGTCGCTGGTCGGGATGGCGATGTTCATGTTCGTCGGCTGCGAGTTCGTCACGCCGCTCGCGCCGGAAATGAAGGCGCCGGGCCGCACGATCCCGCGCGCGATGGCGCTCGGCCTCGTCGGCGTCGCGATCTGCATGTTCCTGTACGGCGCGGCGATCCGCCGCCAGGTCGCGAACGTGCCGGTGAGCCCCGACGGCCTCACACACCTGCTCGACACGCCGGGCGCGATTCCCGCTTTCGCGCTGCAGGTGCTCGGGCCATTCGGCCGCGTGTGGTTCGGCATCGCGTTCCTGTGCGCGGGCGCCGCGACGATCAACACGCTGATGGCCGGGCTGCCGCGCATTCTGTACGGGATGGCGATCGACGGCGCGCTGCCGCGCTGCTTCGCGTACCTGCATCCGCGTTTCAAGACGCCGGTAGTCGGCATCGTCGCGTCGGCGGTCGTGCCGATCTTCCATGCGTGGCTGATCAACGGCAATCTCGACAGCATCCTGCATCTCGTGCTTGCCGCGACCTGCGCGTGGGGCACCGCGTACCTGCTCGTCACCGCATCGGTCGTGATGCTGCGTATCCGCCGCCCGGACCTGCCGCGGCCGTACCGTTCGCCGCTGTTCCCGCTGCCGCAGATCGTGTCGAGCGTCGGTATCGTGCTTGCGATCTGGTACATCACGCCGCCCGGGATGAACCCGCGCGACATCTACGTGCCGTTCGGCGCGATGCTGGGGCTCACCGCGCTGTACGCGCTGTTCTGGACGCTCGTCGTGCAGCGCCGGCATCCGTTCAAGCCGGTGCCGGTCGAGGACGTGCTGCGCAACGAGCACGTCGCGCCGTGAAGGCCGTGCTTGCCCGGTGGCGCGCGGCGCCCGATGCGCCGCCGCCCGGTCACCGCCCCGGCGCGATCGCCGCGCGCGTGCTCGCCGATCTGCGGGCCGTGCGCGATACCGGCGGTGGTGTCACGGCGCGGCTGTCGAACGGCGTGCGCGTGAGCATCGACGAGCGCGTCGAGCGCCAGTTCCTGATGCATACGGTCGGCGTGAAGGTGACGGCGGCCGCCGACGGCCCGGCCGCGCGGGGCAGCGCGCGCGTGCGGCAGACCGGCTGGCTGCGTCGAACCGGCATCGAGGCGGCGCCCGCGCCCGGATGCGACCCGCGCTTCGTCGACACGCTGGCCGCATTGATCGCCGAGCCGGCGCTGGCCGACGCGCTGCGGCCGCTGCACCTGACCGACTGCGCGATCGACGCGCGCGACGGCCGCTGGACGCTCGCGATCGTGCCGTTCGGCGGCAGCGAGGTCGTGAACCGGATGCCGTCGTTTCGCCGCTATGTCAGGCTGATCGACGAGCAGGCCGCGGCGCTATCGGCGGCCTGTCTCGCGTTCGAAACCGTACTACGCAGGATTTTGCGAGGGTAAGCTATGGCGATGCGTGCCGCGCGAACCCGGCGGCCGCGTCCAGCACCCCAGGGTTTTACCGGAGACGCCGATGCTGTTCCAGTCACGCTCACACGAAGACGTGCACGATCACGGGCTCGCGATCGCGGGCTGGCATCAGGTCTATCGTCAGATGACGCCGGGCCGCTTCAAGGGCACCGTCACGCAGGTGCTGTACGACGATTTCCACTTCTTCCGCGAGACGACCAACCGGCGTGTCGCGCAAACGGGGCTCGCGCCGCTCGGGCGCACGTCGCTCGCGGTGCCGCTGTCCGTGCCGCTCGCGGGTACGTTCCAGGGGCAGCCGGTCGACGGCTATGCGCTGCTCGCGCTGCGCGCCGGCGAGGATTTCGAATTCCACACGCCGGAAGGGATGGGGCTCGTCGGGATCAGCGCGGCGTCCGACATGGTCGACGAGCTGTGCGAAGCCGAATTCGGTGCGGCTGCTGCGCGCAGGCTGCGGCACGTGACGCGGCTGTCCGATGCGCAGGGCGTCGCGCTCGGCATGCGGCTGTCGGCGCTGATCGACGATGCCCAGCGCAACCCGGGCTGCCTCGAATATGCGGCCACCCGCAAGATGTTTCGCGACGCGATGCTCGGCATGTTTCTCGATGCACTCGAACAGGGCATCGGCGTCGAGCGCCGCGACATCACGCACGCCACCTACAGCGATATCGTGAGCCGCTGCGAGAAGCATCTGCGCGAGCGGCCCGAAGAACCCGTCACCGTGCTCGAACTGTGCCGCGCGCTGCGCTGCAGCCGCCGCACGCTGCAAACGAGCTTTCAGCGCGTGGCGGACGTCACGCCGGTCGGCTACCTGCGCACGATCCGGCTGAACGCGGTGCGTCGCCTGCTGCGCACGACGCCGGTGCAGCAGCTCGGCGTCGGCGAAGCCGCCGCGAGCTGGGGCTTCACGCATCTCGGCTATTTCGCGCGCGAGTATCGCGACCTGTTCGGCGAGTTGCCGTCGCAAACCTTGCGGCCCGAGTGACGTCCTCCTGCCGCGACGGCGCCGTCGTGCGTCGCCCGTCCTCGTCACCGTTTGCTGATTTGGGATAGGGGTCCGGAATTTTCGCTGGATAAAGTCCTGCCACCCATATCGACAACACCATCGGTTCGCAGTGCAAATCGATGAACATGGAGGGGCGGGACATGAAGAACGGACGACGACTGGCCGCGGCCGCGGTCATGCTGGGTTGCGTGCACGCGCACGCGCAGACCTCGGGGAGCGTGACGCTGTACGGCACCGTGGACACCGGCATCATCTATTCGACCAACCAGCAGTTCACGCGCGCCGACGGCAGCACGGGCGGCGGCCATGCGTGGCAGATGGGCGGCGGCAACCTCGTGCCGTCCCGCTTCGGCTTCCAGGGCGCCGAGCCGCTCGGCGGCGGCCTCGATGCGGTATTTACGCTCGAGCAGCAGTTCCTGTCGGCGAGCGGGCAGGCGCTGCAGGGCGGCACCGCATTCAGCCGGCAGGCATGGGTCGGGCTGCGCCAGGACGGGATCGGCACGCTCGGCCTCGGCCGGCAATACGACTCGTACACCGACATGCTCGGCGCGTACGTGTCGAGCAACAACTGGGCGACGCCGTACGGCTCGCATCTCGGCGACTTCGACAACCTGAATGCCGCATTCAACTTCAACAACGCGGTGAAATTCACCAGCGCCGATTTCAACGGGCTCACGTTCGGCGGCACGTTCAGCTTCGGTGGGCAGGCCGGCGATTTTTCCGCGAAGCGCGGCTATGCGGTGGCCGCGACGTACACCCGTGCGCCGGTGGCGTTCTCGGTCGGCTATCTCGACCTGCATCAGCCGCTCGACGCGGCGCTCGGCGGCGCGAGCGGCTATATCGGCGATTTCGCGTGCGGCAACCCGGGCGCGATGTATTGCCTGCTGCAGGATGCCGGCTCGATGCGCGCGTTCGGCGCGGGTGGATCGCTCACGTTCGGCGCGGCGACGGTCGCGCTGACCTACACGCATACGCGCCTGGGCGACAGCCGCTATTTCTCGACCGCCGCGCAGCCGCGCACGCAGGCGTTCACGTTCGACGTCGGCGAGCTGAACGTCACGTACATGTTCACGCCGGCGCTGCAAGGCGGCGTCGCGTACATCTTCAACGCCGCGCATACGGACGGGCGCGGTACGACGCGGTTCCACCAGATCAACCTCGGCACGAACTACAGCCTGTCGAAGCGCACGGCGTTGTATGCGGTCGCGATCGGGCAAATCGCGAGCGGCACGGGGCTCGGCACCGACGCGAACGGCAACGCGGCGAACTATGCGCAGATTCCGGTGCTCGCGAACAGCAATTCGAGCCGGCAACTGGCGGTGCTGGCCGGGATTCGCGTGAACTTCTGACGGCTGCTGCTGCGGGCATGAGGTGGCCGGCCGGGCGCGCATGGCGTGCCTGGCTGACCTCCGGGCCGTCGTCGCGTCACGGCACGATCGATACGGCCGGCGCGAGCGGTACGACGGCAAATGCCGCGCACCGGCATTCGACGCGTGCCATAAATTCTTAACGATCGGCGTGAACAATGGCGTTCGCATCAGGCAGCCAGCCGCGTCCCCCGCGTTGCACACGTGTGCAACGCCTGGCCGTCCCGCCACCACGCCGAACGAGAGAGACCTCATGACCTTGCCGAGCCGCCTGCGCGCGCTGTCCGTCGCCCTTGCGCTGTCCTTCGCCGCCATGCACGCCGTGGCCGCCGATCTCGTCATCGCGGGCCGCGACGACATCTACGGCAAAGGGCTGACCGACGCCGTCGCCGGCTTCAACAAGCTGCATCCGGGCACCGAGATCGAACTGCTCAAGCTGCCGAACGCGAACCTGTACCAGAAGCTCAAGCTGTCGATGCGCGAAGGCACGGGCGCCTACGACCTCGTGATGATGGACGACACGTGGGCGCCCGAATTCATCGGCAACGGCTGGCTGAAGCCGCTGCCCGCGTCGCTTGCGGACGCCGATCTCGTGCCGTCCGCCGTCGCGCTCGGCCGCAATGCGGCCGGTGCGCTGTACGCGCTGCCGATCGTCGGCAACGTCGAGATGTTCGCGTACCGCAAGGATCTGCTCGCGAAGTACAAGCTGCAGCCGCCGCGCAACTGGGACGACGTGCTGAAGATCGCACAGACCGTCGGTGGCGCGGACAAGAGCGTGTCGGGCGTCGTGTTCCGCGGCACGAAAGGCAACCCGGTCGTCACGGGGTTCCTGCCGATCCTGTGGGCGTACGGCGGCGACGTGTTCGACCATGCCGGCAACGTGACGATCGATTCGCGCGAAGCGCAGGCTGCACTGAAGACGTTCCTCGCGCTGAAGGCGTTTGCGCCGAAGGACGTCGACGTGTACGGCGCGGCCGAAGTGCGCGATGCATTGCAGCGCGGCACGGCCGCGCAGTCGATCGAGGTATGGCCGGCGTGGGTGCCGGCGCTCGACGATCCGAAGCAGTCGCGCGTGGTCGGGCAGATCGCGCTGCAGCCGCCGCCGGGGCAGACCGCAGGCCCGGCGCCGATGCTCGGCATCTGGCAGATGGGCATTCCGAAGGACGCGCCGCACGCGAAGCTCGCGCAGGACTTCCTCGCTTACCTGAGCGCGCGCGATACGCAGACGCGCCTCGCCGGCATCGGCATTCCGCCGACGCGCCGCAGCGTCTTCAACGATCCGGCGCTGGTGCGCCAGTACCGCTGGTATCCCGATCAACTGAAGGCGCTCGAGGCTGGCCGCGCACGGCCGCGCGTGAAGGACTGGCAGCAGGTCGAGAGCATTCTCGGCGATCAGTTGCAGCTCGCGTTGACGGGGCAGGCAGCGCCCGATGCCGCACTGCGCCAGGCGCAGCAGAAGATCGCGCAGGCGACGGCCGCGGCCGGCAAGTGAGCGCGCCCGTCGATCCGCTGGCCGGGCGTTCCGCATGAAAGCGTTCGGCCGCGGCCTGCCGTTCGTCGCGCTGCTCGGGCCGGCGCTGCTGGTGCTCGCCGCGCTTGCGCTGTATCCGGTCGCGCAGGTGCTGATCGACTCGTTCTGCCGGGTCGATTACTCGGCCGGCCGCCGCGCGTTCGCGGGGCTCGCGAACTATCGCGCGGTGCTCGGCGACGATGCGTTTACGGCAGGCTTCGGCAATACGCTGCGCTTCACGCTCGTCGCGTCGCTCGCCGAAGTCGTGCTCGGTTTCGGTCTCGCATTGCTGTTCGTGCGTGCGTTTCCGGGGCGGCGCATCGCGCTGCCGCTCGCGATCCTGCCGATGATGCTGTCCACGCTCGTGTGCTCGGCGATCTGGCGCAACTGGCTGAACTTCGACGGTTTCCTCAACGCGCTGCTCGCGGCGTTCGGCATCGACGGCGTGCGCTGGCTGTCCGATCCGCACCTTGCGCTGTGGTCGCTCGCACTCGTCGACGTGTGGCAGTGGACGCCGATGGCGTTCCTGATCGTGCTGGCCGGGCTGCAGTCGATTCCGCAGGAACTGTACGAAGCCGCACGCACCGACGGCGCGAGCGAGTGGCAGTGCCTGCGCGACATCACGCTGCCGCTCGCGGCGCCGCAGATCGGCCTTGCGCTGCTGCTGCGCTCGATCGACACGTTCAAGCTGTTCGACAAGGTCTATGCACTGACGGGCGGCGGCCCCGGCAATGCGACGCAGACGCTGTCGACCTATATCTACGACACGGGCTTCCGCTTCTTCAACGTCGGTCCGGCGAGTGCCGCGTCGGTGCTGATGCTCGCGGCGTCCGCGCTGCTGGTCTCGGGGTACGTATGGCAGACGGTTCGCAAGCGGCGCGCATGACGACGCAATCGGCGGGCATCTCGTGCGCACGGACGGGCGCCGTATTCGGTCACGCGGTGCCGTGGGCGCTGCGCATCGTCGCACTCGCGCTGTTGCTGCTGCCGTGCCTGTGGATGGCCGGCGCGGCCTTCATGCCGACCCTCGAACGCCTCGATCATCCGTTGCGGATCTGGCCGGCCGCGCCGACCGTCGAGCATTTTGCGTCGGTGTGGTCCAACGGCATCGGCGCGCCGCTCGCCAATTCGCTGCTGGTCGGCTTCGGCACGACGCTGCTCGCGCTGGCGCTCGCGTTTCCGGCCGCGTATGCACTCGTGCGGCTGCGATTTCCGGCGCGGCTCGATCTGCTGTTTCTGGTGCTCGTGCTGGCGTTGAAGCTGATGCCGCCGATCACGATCGCGGTGCCGCTGTTCGCGCTCGCGAAGCGGCTGCACCTGCTCGATTCGACGCTCGGCCTGACGCTCGCGTACCAGATCTACGCGTTGCCGATGGCGATCTGGATGCTGCTCGCGTTCGTGCGCGACGTTCCGGTCGAATACGAGGAAGCGGCGTGCATCGATGGCGCGGGGCTCGCCCGGCGGCTTGTGCAGATCGTATTGCCGCTGTGCGCGCCGGGGCTGATCGCGACCGCGATCTTCGTGTTCATCGCGGCCTGGAACGAATTCCTGATCGCGCTGCTGTTCGTGTCGACGCCGAGCCGCTTCACGCTGCCGCTCGCGATTGCCGGCTACGTGACGGAGAACGGCATCGACTGGGGCGACCTGATGAGCGCGGGGCTGATGGCGTCGCTGCCCACGCTCGCCGTGGCCGGCTACGTGCAGCGCTACCTGTTGCGCGGGTTCGCGGGCGGGTTGAAGTGACGCGCGGCGTGGCCGCGCCCGGTCCCGCGCCGTCACGCGCAACTGTCCCGCACCACCTGCGTGACCGGTACGACGCACGTGCGCGACGGGCCGTCGAACGTCTGCATCCGGTCGGCGAGCAGGTCGATCGCCGCGTGCGCGAGGCCGTGCGTGTCCTGCCGCAGCGTCGTCAGCCCATACGCATCGTATGCGGCGGCGGGGATGTCGTCGAAGCCGATCACGCGAAGGTCGTCCGGCACGCGCAAGCCGAATTCGCGGCGCGCGACGTCGATCACGCCGAGCGCGAGCAGGTCGGACGAGCAGAACACGCCGTCGGGCCGCTCGCCGGCCGCGAACAGTTGCCGTGCGGCGTCGATGCCGCTGGCGTGGGTGTCGGACGGCGTGTCGAGCACGCGTACGAGCGTCGCGTCGAACGCGTCGCGTTGCCCGATCGCCTGTTCGAACGCCGCAGCGCGCGATCGCGCGCTGTAGCTCGCGCTGCGCGGCCCGACGAACGCGAGCCGGCGCGCGCCGGCCCGCACGAGCCGCTGCGCGGCGTGGACGGCGCCCGCCGCGTTGTCGCTGACGATCACGTCCGCGCCCGGCAGATTCGCTTCGCGGTTGATCATCACGACCGGAATCCGGTGTTCGAGATACTGCTGCGCGACCGACAGCGGCGGCGATGCGGACGTCATCACGAGGCCCGCGATCCGGTAGCTGAGCAGTCGTTCGAGCGATTGCCGGACCTGGCGCGGATCTTCCGCATTGGTCACGAGCGGCGTGAGCGCGCGCTGTCCGAGCGCGGCCATCAGGTCCGACAGCAGCCGCGCGCGGAACGGGTTCTCGAACCCGGCCGTCACGACGCCGATCATGCTGCTGCGCTGCGTGATCATGTCGCGCGCGATCAGGTTGACCTGGTAGCCCAGCGCACGCGCGGCGACCATCACCCGTTCGCGCGTTTGAGGTGCGATGCTTGCCGTCGGCGAGAACGCGCGCGACACCGCGGAGCGCGACACGCCGGCCCGCGCCGCGACATCCGATGCCGTCACCCACGGTTTTCTTTCCTTGTCATTCATCGATTCATGATTCCTTCGCGCCACGATACGTGCATGCTGCCTGCCGACTGGATGTCGGCGCTCGACGACGCGCGGCTGCTGCATACGCTGACCCTACCGGGCAGCCATGACACCTGTGCGTATACGGTCGACGATCCGCTGGTGCGCACGCAGCGTGCGCCGCTCGACGCGCAGCTCGCGCATGGCGTGCGGCTGCTCGACATCCGCTGCCGGCACGTGCGCGACGCGTTCGACATCCATCACGGCGGCATCGCGCTCGGCATGACGTTCGACGACGTGCTGGCAACCTGTACGCGCTTTCTCGATGCGCATCCTCGCGAATGCATCGTGATGTCGGTGAAGGACGAGTGGCCGGCGCATGCGTGCACGCGCGGTTTCGATGCGACGTTCGACGCGCATCGCGCGCGGCATCCGCGGCTGCGCTGGCATGCCGGCGGCACGCTGCCGACGCTCGGCGACGTGCGCGGCGCGGTCGTGCTGTTGCGGCGCTTTCGCAGCGGCCGGCCGCTCGGTATCGACTTGACCGCGTGGTCCGACAACGCGACGTTTACGATCGATCATCCGGACGGCGCATTCGTGATCCAGGACGAATATCGCGTACCGGTGGCAGCGTCGATCGCATGGAAGTGGCGCGCGATCGACGCGCTGCTGACGCACCTGCCGCTGCCGGACAGCGGCCGCTGGGCGCTCAGTTTCTGCAGCGGAACGGGGATGGGGGCGAATCCGTCGGTAGTCGCATTCGGCGATGGCCGGGTGCAGGGGATTCATGCGCGACTGGCCGAGCGCTTGCGCGAGCAGCGCGGCCCGTACGGCGCGGTGCTGCTCGATTTCTGCGACGACGGCGACTGGGCGCTGGTGCGTGCGCTGATCGAATGCAACGATCGCGCGCCTGGGCAGGGCGGCTGGCGCAAGGCGTTTCGCTGCTAGTTAGCGAAGATTCGCGTTGAAGAACGCGAGTGCCTTGGCGTCGAGCGTTTCGTGGAATGTGGCGCGATCGAATCCCTTTGCGTCGGTGCAGATCTCGGGTGCGCTGCGTGCGAGCCGTTCGGAACACGGCGACAGAAACGCGAAATGGGCGGAATGCGGCACGACGTGGAATTCTGGCCGTTGCGGCAGCAGGGCAGCCACTTCGGAGACCGTTTGCGGCTCGACACCGCCGCCGCCCGATGCGGACGCCCACGGACGCCCACAGCTGGATCGGCGCATGCACGTCCTTCAGCATGTCGACGGTCGGAAACATGTCGAACGGATCGGCGAGCACGTAGGCCTTGATGCGCGGATCGTGCGTCAGCGGCGCCTTCGGCAGGTCGCCAGCACGGATCTGCTTCGCACGCAACTCGGGGCCGGTTGCATCGGCGGGGGATCCGGACGAACTCGACACCGGCCGCGTGCGCAACCGTGGCGCACAGGCAGAGCAGGACAGCCGATAGCCAGGTTTTCATGTCGATTCCCGAGGCGACGAAGAAGGGAACCGCGCTGCGCGCCCGACGGCGGCTTACCGCGTCGCGATCGCCACCGCCGCGCCGGCCATCGCGGTCGCGCTCGTGCGGTTCGCGATCCGCTTTGCGCGTGCCGACGTGAGCAACGCACGCGCACGCGAAGCGAGCAGCGACCAGAAGCAGTCGGCGAGAATCAGGATGGCGAACATCGTGCCGACGAGCTCGGCCCACGCGACGACACCGACATGCGTCAGATCGACGATCGTCGGCAGCAGTGCAAGATAGAACAGCATGATCTTCGGGTTGCCGAGCGTGACCAGCATACCGGCCACGAACATGCGCCACGGCGACTGGCCGGTCGGCAGCTCGTCCGTGCCCGCCGACGTGGGCGCGGTCCACATTTTCCACGCAAAGAACAGCAGGTACGCGACGCCGAGCAGCTTGAGCACGATCAGGCCCGTCGCGAACGTGCGCACGAACGCGGACAGCCCCGCGACCGCGAGCGTGAGCCACAGCGCTTCGCCGAGCCACATCGCGGCGAGGAACGGCAGCACGTCGCGCACGCCGTTCGTCAGCACGCGTGCAACGAGCGCGGCAACGCTCGGGCCGGGCGTGCCGGCGGTGACGAGCAACGCGAAGGCGAAGACGGCGAGGGCGGACAACGTCATGGCAAGCCTCCTGGGTAGGCGTTCGAAACGTCTGAAGTTTCGATTATAGTGACGGCCGTTCCAGACTGTCTGCCTGAATTGCCGTCATGCCTGCATCGATCCTGATTCGCCCTGCCACGCGGGAAGACGCGGCCGCGATGGCCGCCGTGGAAGTCGCCGCCGCGCAGCGGTTTCGCGCGATCGGCATGGCCGATATCGCCGACGGCGAGCCGACCGATGCGGCCGCCGTGCGCGTGCGGATCGACGACGGTCGCGCGTATGTCGCGGTCGATCCGCAAGGCACGTGCGTCGGATTCGCGTTTTACCGGCTGCTCGATGCGCAGCGGCTGTATCTGGAGGAACTGGACGTCGCGCCATCGCATGCCGGGCAGCGGATCGGCGCACGTCTCATCGAACAGGTGATGGCGCGCGCGGCGCGGGAGCGCGTCGCGCAGGTGGTGCTGTCGACGTTCCGCGACGCGCCGTGGAATGCGCCTTACTACGCGCGCCTCGGTTTCCGGATCGTCGACGATGCAGCGCTCGACGACGCGCTGCGCGCGATCCGCGCGCACCACGTCGCGCTCGGTCTCGACGAAACGCGGCGCGTGTTCATGCGCGCCGACGTGCACGCCTGAACCCGCACCGTTCTGCCGTCAGGCCGCGTCGCTCAGCGCCGGGTAGTCGGTGTAGCCCGTTTCGCCTTCCGCGTAGAACGTCTCCGGCACCGGCGTGTTGAGCGGCGCACCGATTTCGAGGCGGCGCGGCAGGTCCGGGTTCGCGATGAACAGCTTGCCCCAGGCGATCGCATCGGCGCTGCCGTTCGCGAGCGCGGCCTGCGCGGTATCGAGCGTGAACTGCTCGTTCGCGATCAGCGGGCCGCCGAACGCCTCCTTCAGGCGCGGGCTCAACTCGTCGCCCGAATACGATTCGCGCGTGAAGATGAACGCGATCCTGCGGCGGCCGAGTTCGCGCGCGACATAGCCGAACGTTGCCGCCGGATCGGAGTCGCCCATCGTATGCGCGTCGCCGCGCGGTGCGAGGTGCACGCCGACCCGGCCGGCGCCCCACACGTCGATCGCCGCGTCGACCACTTCGAGCAGCAGGCGGGCGCGATTCTCGATCGGGCCGCCGTATGCATCGGTGCGGCGATTGGTGCTGTCCTGCAGGAACTGGTCGAGCAGGTAGCCGTTCGCGCCGTGAATCTCCACGCCGTCGAAGCCGGCTGCCTTCGCATTTTCGGCGCCCTTGCGGTACGCGGCGACGATGCCCGGAATTTCGTCGAGTTCGAGCGCGCGCGGCGTCACGTACGGGCGCTGCGGACGCACGAGGCTCACGTGGCCGCCCGCGGCGATCGCGCTCGGCGCGACCGGCAGATCGCCGTTCAGGAACATCGGATCGGAGATCCGGCCGACGTGCCAGAGCTGCAGCACGATGCGCCCGCCAGCCGCGTGCACGGCCTGCGTGATCTGCTTCCAGCCTTCGACCTGCTCGTCGGACCAGATGCCGGGCGTGTCGGCATAGCCGACGCCTTGCGGCGTGACCGACGTCGCTTCGGTAATGATCAGGCCGGCCGACGCGCGCTCGGCGTAGTAGCGCGCCATCAGCGCGTTCGGCACGCGCGCCGCGCCCGCACGGGAGCGGGTGAGCGGCGCCATCACGATGCGGTTCGGCAGGGTCAGCTCGCCGAGGGTAACGGGATCGAACAACGTGGGCATGGCAGATAACCTCTTACGAAAGGCGGGAAAGCCGCCGCGTCGTGTGCGACGGCGCCCCCGCATGGCCGGTTCGGCCGTTGGCTAGAGTTCGCGGCGCAGAGCGTCGAGAAATGCGTCGATGACGGCCTCGTTGCGCTGGAAGAACGCCCATTGGCCGATCCGCGTCGACGTCACGAGCCCCGCGCGCTGCAGCGTGGCGAGGTGGGCGGACACGGTCGACTGCGACAGCCCGCAGCGCGCGTCGATCTGGCCCGCGCAGACGCCGTGTTCGTACGGCAGCGTCTGTTGCGGAAAATGCTCGCCGGGCGTTTTCAGCCAGACGAGGATCTCCCGGCGCACGGGGTTCGAGAGCGCTTTCAGGATCGCGTCGATGTCGAGTTCGGTCGGCATGGAAAGGCTGGGCGTGTCGATCAGGCAACGGGTATCGTCGATGAACGAATCTTATATCGTTATTTTGCGATATGTTCGAAAGCACTGTCGGCAATGGGGTTGATAGCGTGCGTCGATCGCGGGGGCGGATCGACGGCGGGAGGCGCCTTCGACGGAGGAGTGCCGGTTTCTGGCCATCTCGGCGACGATCTCATGTCGCCGCCCGCGTAACATACGTGGCATCGTGCTTGGCTTACGGAGTCTTTCATGCCAGTTCGGGCCGTGATATTCGATTTCGACCTGACGCTGGCGGATTCGTCCGCCGCGATCGTCGCGTGCACCGAGCATGCGCTGGACCGGCTCGGCGCCGCCGGCCCGACGCCCGCGCAGATCGGCGCCGTGATCGGGCTGCCGCTGCCGGACATGTTCCGTTCGTTGACGGGCGAAACCGGCGCGGCGCGGGCCGATGCGTTCGCGCGGCACTTCGTGGCGCGCGCCGACGAGATCATGGTGTCCGGCACCCGCATCTATCCCGAAGTGCCGCCGCTGCTTGCGGCGTTGCGCGAGCAAGGAATCGCCGTCGCGATCGTGTCGTCCAAGTTTCGCTACCGGATCGACGCGATTCTCGAACGTCACGGCTTGCAATCGCGGGTCGACGTGGTGATCGGCGGGGAAGACGTGCAGCGCCACAAGCCG
The DNA here is from genome assembly GCF_001528895.1 of Burkholderia sp. MSMB1078WGS. Lineage (NCBI taxonomy): Bacteria > Pseudomonadati > Pseudomonadota > Betaproteobacteria > Burkholderiales > Burkholderiaceae > Burkholderia > Burkholderia sp. MSMB1078WGS. The sequence continues at coordinate 64,347 of NZ_LPDI01000063.1, forward strand.
GACCCCGAAGGGCTCGTGCAGGCACTGGCGCGGCTGGGCCTGCCTGCCGCGGCGGCGGTCTACGTCGGCGACCACGCAGTGGACGCGCAGGCGGCCGAGCGCGCCGGCGTGTCGTTCGTCGGCGCGGTGAGCGGCATGACGTCGTTCGAAGCGTGGGCGCGCGCCGGCAAGCAGGCTGTGCCGACGCATATCGGCGAACTGGCCGGCATCGTGCAGCAGATGCAGCGCCGCTCGGGCGAAGCGTGCGCCGACGTCGAACCGGGTGCGCAACCGGCCGGCTGACCCGTTTTCCGCAACGGACCGGCAGCGCGCGACGGATTCTGCGACCATCGCCGTTCAAGTCATATCCGCCACTCGAGTTGCCGCCATGTCCGTCATATCCGTCGCCTTTGCCCGCATCCGACGCGCCGCGCGTGCGCTGCCGGCAGCCCGAGCCCTTTCATCCGCCGTGCCGCTTGCGGTAGCCTGCGCGGCGGCGGGCATGCTGGCCGCCACACAGCCGGCCGAAGCCGTCACGCCCACGCAGCGCGAACGCCTCGAAGCGCCGGTCAAGGCCGTCGCCGACCAACGGGTGACCGTCGACACGCCGCAGGGCCGCGCGATGCTGCCCGTCTACGCCGATCATCCGCTCGACCGGGCCGCGCCCGACGTCACGCGCGTGTTCATCGTGATTCACGGCACGCTGCGCAATGCCGACGCGTACTACGCAACGGGGCGCAAGGTCGTCGACAAGGCCGGTGCGCTCGGCGCGGGCACGATGGTGGTCGCACCGCAGTTCCTGACACGCGCCGACGTGCGCGCGTTTTCGTTGCCCGCACCGACGCTCGCGTGGACGCAGGAAGGATGGAAGGGCGGCGACCCGGCGCGCGAGCCGGGCCCGATCAGCTCGTTCGCGGCGCTCGACGCGCTGCTCGCGCATTTCGCCGACCGCAGCCTGTACCCGTCGTTATCCACGGTCGTCGTGATCGGTCACTCCGCCGGCGCGCAGTTGCTGCAGCGTTATGCAGTCACCGGGCGCGAAGGCGATGCGCTGGCACGGGCCGGCGTCGCCGTGCGCTACGTGGTCGCGAACCCGTCGAGCTACCTGTATTTCGACGACGAACGCCCGAATGCCGACGCGCTTGCAGGCGGCGCCTGTCCGCGCGCGACGGAATGGAAGTACGGGTTGAAATCGGCGCCGCCTTACGTTGCGTCGCAGGACGTGCGCGATCTCGAGACGCGCTACGTCGCGCGCCATGTCGTGTACCTGCTCGGGCAGGCCGACACGAATCCCTACACGCATTTCATCGATCGCTCGTGCGCGGCGATGGCGCAGGGGCCGTACCGGTTGGCGCGCGGGCTCGCCTATTTCGATTACCTGAAGAAGCGGCATCCGGACGATCTCGCGCAGCAGGTCGTCGAAGTGCCGGGTGTCGGGCATGACGGCCTCGGCATGTTCACGTCTGCCTGCGGTCTGGCCGTGTTGTTCGGGCAGGCGTTGCCGCCGTCGTGTCCGGTCGTCGCCGGCACTGCGCCGGACCTGCGCGCAGCGGGGCGGTGAGCCTGCGTGCAAGGCTCGCCCGTGACGAAAAGCGATCGAACGGAAAATGCAGGAATCGCAAGCGAATCAGTCTGCCTGGCGAGCGAAGGGGCGACGGCCTTTGCAGGCGGCTGCCGCCCGTGGTTCGCCCGCGCGTTGCGTGGCGGGCCGCGTCATTCGACGGTGATCGTCTCCTTCATGTACGGATGAATCCCGCAGAACACCTTGTAGACGCCCGGCTTGTCGAAGCGGAAAGCATACGTCTCGTCCTGGTCGAGCGCCTTCGAATGAAAGATGCCGGCGTCGTTGACGACGGTATGCGGCTCCGCGTCGAGATTCTTCCACGTGATCGTCGTGCCGGCCTTGATCGTGGTCGACATCGGCGAAAACATGAAATTGCGGATCGTCACGAGCGGGCCGCCCGGGCCCTGCGCGGATGCGGCGGGCGGCGTGCCGGCGGCCGCGCCGCACAGGATCAGCATCGCGACGATTCGAGCGCGTTGGAAGCGGATCATGTCGTTCTCCTTATTTTGATCACGCGAGCGTCGCATCGTGCAGCGACGGCGCGACCGGGTGACCTGCGAATTCGACGGTCGTCACGCCGAGCATCGACGGCAGCCGGTCGTGCGGCACCGTGAGCGGGACGGGGCCCGGGCCGTTGCCGGCCGTCGGCTGCGGGAACGCGGTCGAGCGGGCGGTATGAAACGTCACGTTGCCTTCCACCTTCGACACGATCTGATGGATGTGCCCGTTCAGGACGGTAACCGAGCCGAAGCGGCGCAGCAGCGCCATCGTCTGCGGTGCGTCGCCGGTGCCCCAGCCCCACGGTTCGTAGATGGTCCACATCGGCATGTGCGAGAACACGACGATCGGCGTGCTCGACGAGCGGCCTTTCAGATCCTGTGCGAGCCACGCGAGCTGCTCGTCGCCGAAGCTGCCGAGCCCGTTCGGCTTGAAGTGCATCACGTTGACGAGGCCGATGAAGTGCACGCCCGCATGGTCGAAGCTGTAATAGCCGCGGTTGTCCGACGCCTTGCCGAATCGGCCGAAATATTCGGCGCCCGAACCGTCGGTGACGTCGTGTTCGCCGGGCACCGTATGCAGTTCCGGCACGCGCAGCGCGGCCAGCAACTGCGACGCGTGATCGAATTCCTCCGGCTTCGAGAGGTGCGTGATGTCGCCGGTATGGATCGTCAGCGCGGGCAGCGCAGGCATCCCGTTGACGAGGTCGATCGTCTGCTTCAGCGTGGCCGACACGTCGGGATTCGCGTCCTTGTTGAAACCGATGTGCGTATCGCTGATCTGCACGAACAGCGGTCGGCCCGCGTCGGCCGGGCTCGCGTCGCCGGTCTGCGCGAGCGCGAGGTCGAACGGGGTGAGGATGCCGCCCGACAGCGTGAACAGCGTGCCGAGCCCGCCGAAGGCCATGCACTGCAGGGCCTTGCGGCGCGACGGGCGGGTGGGGGTCGATGAAGACATGTAAGCCTCGCATTCGTGTGACGAAACCGGACGGCCGGATCGTCCTGGAATAAGCCGGCGCCTTCGCATGCGATACCGGCGAGGCGGCGCATTTATTCCCGACCGTTGCGGGATCGACTCCGTGTTCGGGTCCGACGGCGCGATGCATGACGCCCGCCGGATGACCTGTCAATGTCCTGTAAGTGACACGTCACATTTGCGTCACGACCGCCCGATAGCCTCCCACTCCGAATCACCTCTCCGGAGCCCTTCATGCCGAACTTCGCGGCAACGGACACAGTCGATGCGGTCGGTCACCGCATGCGCACCCTCGGCCTCGCGCCGTTTTTTCTGATCGTTGCCGGCGGCATCGCCCATGTCGGCATTCATCCCGGTGCCGGTCTCCGTTTCGTCAAGGCAGGCTCGGTGCTGCCGCTCGCGCGGTCGGCCATCCCATACCGGGCACTGCACGGGCTGTCCTGATTCGCACCGCGGGTGCGACGCCCGGCCGCGCGGCACGCGGCCGGACCCATCGATTTTCAATTCGACACAAGACGCTACCGATGGATATCAGTTTCGATCCGAACCGCACCGCGAACGCCTCGGCGTGGCGCGTGCTGCCCAACCGCTGGGATGCCGTCGCGTTTCCGCTGATCATCTGCGTGCTGGCGATGGCGATCGTCGGTTTTCACCAGACGATGGCGCCGATCGGCGTGCTGCAGACGCAGAAGATCTCGCTCGATCCGGCGAGCCTGCCCGAATACGCATTGCGCACCACGCTGCGAATGCTCGCCGCGATGGTCGCGTCGCTCGTGTTTACGCTCGTCTACGGCACGCTCGCCGCGAAAAGCCGCCGCGCGGGCATGGTGCTGATCCCGATCCTCGACATCCTGCAGTCGGTGCCGGTGCTCGGCTACATCTCGTTTACGGTCACGTTCTTTCTCGCGCTGTTTCCGGGGCGCGTGCTCGGTGCGGAGCTGGCCGCGATCTTCGCGATCTTCACGAGCCAGGCATGGAACATGACGTTCAGCTTCTACCAGTCGCTGCGCACGGTGCCGCGCGACTTGAGCGAAGTGTCGCGCGGATTTCACCTGACGTCGTGGCAGCGCTTCTGGAAGCTGGAAGTGCCGTTCTCGATGCCGAGCCTGATCTGGAACATGATGATGTCGATGTCGGGCGGCTGGTTCTTCGTCGTCGCATCGGAGGCGATCACCGTCGGCAACCAGACGATCACGCTGCCGGGCATCGGCGCGTATCTCGCGCAGGCGATCTCGGACAAGAATCTCGGCGCGGTCGGCTGGGTGATCGTCGCGATGTCGGTCGTGATCCTCGCCTACGACCAGTTCCTGTTCCGCCCGCTGGTCGCATGGGCCGACAAGTTCCGGATGGAGAACACCGCGTCGGGCGATGCGCCGCAATCCTGGCTGCTCGACATGATGCGTCGCACGCATCTGATCCATCAGTTGCTCGTGCCCGCCGGCTGGCTGCTGTCGCAGGCCGCGCGGATTCCACTGCGACTGCCGGCGCTGAAGGGCACGCGTGCGCGCGGCGCATCGTCGCGCCGTTCGTCGCGCATCGGCGACATCGTGTGGGGCGCGTTCGTGATCGTGCTGACGGTGTACGTCGTCTGGCGCGTCGTCAGCTTCGTCGCGACCGGCGTGACGATGGCCGAGGTCGGCCACGTGCTCGTGCTCGGGCTCGTGACGCTGCTGCGCGTGCTGGTGCTGATCGCGATCGCGTCGGCGATCTGGGTGCCGCTCGGCGTGTTGATCGGGCTGCGCCCGAAGCTGGCCGAGAAGGTCCAGCCGCTCGCGCAGTTCCTCGCCGCGTTTCCGGCGAACCTGCTGTTCCCGGTGTTCGTGATCGTGATCGTCCGCTTTCACCTGAACGCGGATATCTGGCTGTCGCCGCTGATCGTGCTCGGCACGCAGTGGTACATCCTGTTCAACGTGATCGCCGGCGCGATGTCCTATCCGAACGACTACAAGGAAGCGACGAAGAATTTCCGCATCCGCGGCTGGCAGTGGTGGCGCCAGGCGATCCTGCCGGGCATCTTCCCGTACTACGTGACGGGCGCGATCACCGCATCGGGCGGCGCGTGGAACGCGAGCATCGTGTCCGAGTTCGTACAGTGGGGCGACACGAAGGTCGTCGCGCACGGTCTTGGCTCGTATATCGCGCAAACGACCGCCGCCGGCGATTTCCCGAAGATCATCCTCGGCATCGCCGTGATGTCCTTGTTCGTTACCTTGTTCAACCGCCTGCTGTGGCGTCCGATGTACGCCTATGCGGAATCCCGGCTCCGTCTCGATTGAGAGTAAGCGCGATGCAAAATTCGACCGTTATCAACGCCCCCGTCAAGACGTCCCAGCCGCTGCAGCCGCCCCGGCTCGGCGAGGAAATCCTGCGCGTCGAGCACGTGAACCGCGGCTTCAACAAGACGCAGGGCGAACTGCTCGTGCTCGACGATGCGAACCTGTCGCTGCGCGAAGGCGAGATCGTCGGCCTGCTCGGCCGCTCGGGCTCGGG
>NZ_LPDI01000064.1:0-5786 GCF_001528895.1 Burkholderia sp. MSMB1078WGS
GGCCTGTCCACGGCCAACAGCTCGATCACGTCGCTGTCGACTTCGACTTCGACGGGTCTGTCGACGGCCAACAGCTCGATCACGTCGTTGTCGACCTCGACCTCGACAGGCCTGTCGACGGCTAACAGCTCGATTACGTCGCTGTCGACCTCGACTTCGACCGGTCTGTCGACGGCCAACAGCTCGATCACGTCGCTGTCGACTTCGACTTCGACGGGTCTGTCGACGGCTAACAGCTCCATCACGTCTCTGTCGACCTCGACCTCGACCGGTCTGTCGACGGCCAACAGCTCGATCACGTCGCTGTCGACTTCGACTTCGACGGGTCTGTCGACGGCCAACAGCTCGATCACGTCCCTGTCGACCTCGACCTCGACGGGCCTGTCGACGGCTAACAGCTCGATTACGTCGCTGTCGACCTCGACTTCGACCGGTCTGTCGACGGCCAACAGCTCGATCACGTCGCTGTCGACTTCGACTTCGACGGGTCTGTCGACGGCTAACAGCTCCATCACGTCTCTGTCGACCTCGACCTCGACCGGCCTGTCCACGGCCAACAGCTCGATCACGTCGCTGTCGACCTCGACTTCGACTGGCCTGTCGACGGCTAACAGCTCGATCACGTCGCTGTCGACCTCGACTTCGACGGGTCTGTCGACGGCTAACAGCTCCATCACGTCTCTGTCGACCTCGACCTCGACCGGTCTGTCCACGGCCAATAGCTCGATCACGTCGCTGTCCACGTCGACTTCGACCGGCCTGTCCACGGCCAACAGCTCGATCACGTCGTTGTCGACCTCGACTTCGACTGGCCTGTCGACGGCTAACAGCTCGATCACGTCGCTGTCGACCTCGACTTCGACGGGTCTGTCGACGGCTAACAGCTCCATCACGTCTCTGTCGACCTCGACCTCGACCGGTCTGTCCACGGCCAATAGCTCGATCACGTCGCTGTCCACGTCGACTTCGACCGGCCTGTCCACGGCCAACAGCTCGATCACGTCGTTGTCGACCTCGACTTCGACTGGCCTGTCGACGGCTAACAGCTCCATCACGTCTCTGTCGACCTCGACCTCGACCGGTCTGTCCACGGCCAATAGCTCGATCACGTCGCTGTCCACGTCGACTTCGACCGGCCTGTCCACGGCCAACAGCTCGATCACGTCGTTGTCGACCTCGACTTCGACTGGCCTGTCGACGGCTAACAGCTCCATCACGTCTCTGTCGACCTCGACCTCGACCGGTCTGTCCACGGCCAATAGCTCGATCACGTCGCTGTCCACGTCGACTTCGACCGGCCTGTCCACGGCCAACAGCTCGATCACGTCGTTGTCGACCTCGACTTCGACTGGCCTGTCGACGGCTAACAGCTCGATCACGTCGCTGTCGACCTCGACTTCGACGGGTCTGTCGACGGCCAACAGCTCGATCACGTCGCTGTCGACCTCGACTTCGACCGGTCTGTCGACGGCTAACAGCTCGATCACGTCGCTGTCCACGTCGACTTCGACGGGCCTGTCCACGGCCAACAGCTCGATCACGTCGCTCTCGACCTCGACCTCGACTGGCCTGTCCACGGCTAACAGCTCGATCACGTCGTTGTCGACCTCGACTTCGACTGGCCTGTCCACGGCGAACAGCTCGATCACGTCGCTGTCGACTTCGACTTCGACGGGTCTGTCGACGGCCAACAGCTCGATCACGTCGCTCTCGACCTCGACCTCGACGGGCCTGTCCACGGCCAACAGCTCCATCACGTCGCTCTCGACTTCGACTTCGACGGGCCTGTCCACGGCTAACAGCTCGATCACGTCGTTGTCGACCTCGACTTCGACGGGCCTGTCCACGGCCAACAGCTCCATCACGTCGCTCTCGACCTCGACTTCGACTGGCCTGTCCACGGCCAATAGCTCGATCACGTCGCTCTCGACTTCGACCTCGACGGGTCTCTCCACGGCCAACAGCTCGATCACGTCGCTCTCGACTTCGACCTCGACGGGCCTGTCCACGGCTAACAGCTCGATCACGTCGCTCTCGACCTCGACTTCGACGGGTCTCTCCACGGCTAACAGCTCGATCGCGTCGCTCTCGACTTCGACCTCGACGGGTCTCTCCACGGCCAACAGCTCGATCACGTCGCTCTCGACTTCGACCTCGACGGGTCTCTCCACGGCCAACAGCTCGATCACGTCGTTGTCGACCTCGACCTCGACGGGCCTGTCGACGGCTAACAGCTCGATCACGTCCCTGTCGACCTCGACTTCGACGGGTCTGTCTACGGCTAACAGCTCGATCACGTCGTTGTCGACTTCGACCTCGACTGGCCTGTCCACGGCTAACAGCTCGATCACGTCGCTGTCCACGTCGACTTCGACTGGCCTGTCGACGGCCAACAGTTCGATCACGTCGCTCTCGACCTCGACGTCGACCGGTCTGTCCACGGCTAACAGCTCGATCACGTCGCTGTCCACGTCGACTTCGACTGGCCTGTCGACGGCTAACAGTTCGATCACGTCGCTCTCGACCTCGACGTCGACCGGTCTGTCCACGGCTAACAGCTCGATCACGTCGTTGTCCACGTCGACTTCGACTGGCCTGTCCACGGCCAACAGCTCGATCACGTCGCTCTCGACCTCGACCTCGACCGGCCTGTCGTCCGCCAACAGCTCGATCACGTCGCTCTCGACCTCGACCTCGACCGGCATCAGCTCCCTGTCCACGGGCCTGAGCAGCACGGACAGCACGATCCTGTCGTTGTCCACGTCGACCTCGACCGGCATCGGCTCGCTGTCCACCGGCCTGAGCAGCACGAACAGCTCGGTGTCGTCGCTGTCCACGTCGACCTCGACCGCGATCAACGCCGCGAAGACGCACTACTACAGCGTCAACGACAACGGCGTGCAGCAAGCCAACTACGCCAACGACGGCGCCACGGGCACCAACGCCCTCGCCGCCGGCGTGAACGCCAGCGCGGCGGGCGCCAGCAGCGTCGCAGTCGGCGACGGCTCGAACGCGCAGACGGCAGGCGCGGTCGCGATCGGCCAGAACGCATCGGCAACGGGCGGCAAGGCGGTATCGATCGGCTCCGGCAACACGGCGTCCGGCGACGGCGCGGTCGCGACGGGCGCAAACAACACGGCGACCGGCGACGGCGCGGTGTCCCTCGGCAACCAGAACACGGCAACCGGCGCCAGCGCGCTCGCCCTCGGCAGCTCGAACCAGGCCACCGCGGACAACACGATCGCGCTGGGCAGCCAGGCCACGGCCAGCGCCACGGGCGCACAGGCCTACGGCTCGGCCGCCAAGGCCACGGCCGCCGACGCGCTCGCCTTCGGCACGAACGCGCAAGCGAACGTCGCGAACTCGATCGCACTCGGCGCGAACTCGGTCACGGCCGCGGCGGTCGGCACCTCGAGCGCCACGATCGGCGGCGTCACGTACCCGTTCGCGGGCGGCTCGCCGGTCGGCGTGGTGAGCGTCGGCGCACAGGGCCAGGAACGCCAGATCACCAACGTCGCCGCGGGCCGGATCTCGGCCACGAGCACGGACGCGATCAACGGCAGCCAGCTGAACGCGACGAATAACGCGATCAACACGCTGTCGACGTCTACCGCATCGAACGTCGCGTCGCTGTCGACCGGCATCAACTCGCTGTCGACCGGCCTGAGCACGACGAACAGCAACGTGGCGTCGCTGTCCACGTCCACGTCGACCGCGATCAATTCGCTGTCGACGGGCCTCAGCACGGTGAACAGCAACGTCAACTCGCTGTCCACGTCGACCTCGACGGGCATCGGCTCGCTGTCTACCGGCCTGAGCACGACGAACAGCAACGTGGCGTCGCTGTCGACCGGCGTGACGAACATCAACAACCAGTTGAACCAGCTGTCGACGACGCTCAACAACAACACGACGCGTGCGGCGAACAACAACGGCATCGCGGCCGACATGAACGGCAAGGGCACCGACGTCCCGACCGTCACCGCCGGCTCGAACTCGGTGGCGATCGGCGCGGGTTCGAACGACGGCGGTCGCTCGAACGTGGTGTCGGTCGGCAGCGACACGCAGCAGCGCCAGATCACGAACGTCGCGCCGGGTACGCAAGGCACCGACGCGGTGAACGTGAACCAGCTGACGCAGGTGCAGACGACGCTGTCGACGGCACTGTCGGGCCAGCAGGCGCAGATCAACTCGTTGGGTTCGCAACTGCAGCAGACCGACCAGATGGCGAAGCAGGGTATCGCGGCCGTCGGCGCGATGGCGTCGATCCCGCAGCTCGATCGCGACGCCAACTTCGGGATGGGCGTGGGCACGTCGACCTTCCTCGGCCAGAAGGCGATGGCGGTCAACATGCAGGCGCGCATCACGGAGAACCTGAAGGCGTCGATCAACGGCGGTTTCAGCGGCGGTCAGAAGGTGATCGGCGCCGGCATGCTGTATCAGTGGAAGTAACGCGTCGCGCCGCCCGGCCGTTCGGCTCGCCGCCGGACGGCCCGCGGCTCCGACGACAGGACGAGCCCGCTGCGCGCCGCGCGGCGGGCCTCGGTCAACCCAAGCTTTAAGGACGTCACCGTGAACAAACTCGCTCTTGCGCTCGCGCTTTCCGCAACGGCCCTCGCCGCGTGCTCGACCGCATCCGGCCCGACCTTCAGCGCCTCAGAACTGCAGCCGCGCGACGGCGTGCGCACGTTCCAGGTGGACTGCCACGGCTTGCTGTCGGGCCCCCAGACCTGCATGAAGGCCGCCCGCAAGATCTGCGGCGACGAGCCCGTGCGCGCCGTCGACTCTGCCCGCGCGCTGCGCGACAAATCCGATCCGGCCACGCTGGTCTTCCAGTGCGGCGCCGCACCGGCCGAAGCGGCCTCGGCCGCCGAGCCGGCCGCCGCCGTGGTCGAACGCGTGAACCTGTCGGGCGACGCGCTGTTCGCCACCGATCACGCGACGCTCGCACCGACCGCGCGCGAATCGCTGGACCGGCTGTTGAGCGAGCGCGCCGATCGCACGTACTCGCAGGTGACGGTCACCGGCTTCACCGATTCGGTGGGCAGCGACGACTACAACCTCGCGCTGTCGAAGCGCCGCGCCGAATCGGTCGCCGCCTATCTGAAGGCGCACGGGCTGAAGACCGACTCGATGACGGTCTCGGGCCGCGGCAAGGCCGATCCGGTCGCCTCGAACGCGACACCGGAAGGCCGCGCCAGCAACCGCCGCGTCGAAATCCGGCTGCAGCACTGAGCCGCCTGCGGCCGCTCATGCGGCCGCGCGAGCCGGCGGGCCACCGCGCCGCGCCGGCAGGCCGCCGGACGACCGGGCGCCGCTTCGTCGGCGCCCGCTCCCGTTGGCCGGCGGCGATGTCAAAGTTCGTCACGCCCTGCCAAAACCGGCGGTTTCCATGCCACAATCGCCGGCAGACAGTTGCCGGGGCAGCCTGCCCGACGCGCGCCGTGCGAGGCGTGCCGGCGACACGCCGGAATCCGGCTGCCGGCCGCGCGAATCCCGTCGCCCGATTCGCGCACGGCGGCGCACCGGCACGAATCCAACCATGACGATCCACGGCGCGCCGCTGCCGGCCAGACGCTCGACGCGATGCCCGGACGCACGACGCCGCAGAGGAAACAACCGGTGACGGACATCAATGAAGCCGCCGCGAGCGGCACCCGCAAGCAACGACCGGCGGTCGGTATCTCGCTGTTTGCGCGCGACGGCCAAGCGATCTGGGAGAACGGCATTCACCAGAACATCGCGTTCCTCGCGATGATGCTCAAGCGTTCGGATCGCGTCGGCCC
>NZ_LPDI01000065.1:0-720 GCF_001528895.1 Burkholderia sp. MSMB1078WGS
ATGTATCGCCGTTTACTCGCACCGGGGCTGCTGTTGCTGTTGGCCGCGTGCGCGCAGGATCCGTCGGTTACCGCCGGCACGGTACGGATCTGCGACGACACAGGTTGTTCCGATCGCCCTAAAGATCAGGTCTCCTATCAAAAAAGGGACGACGCGGAAGACCGCGAAGATCCGCGCATCGCCGCGCTCAAGCAAACCGCGAAAACCCAGCCGAAGGCCGCCTACGATCTCGGCCTGCGCTACTTCCGCGGCGACGGCGTGCGCCAGGACAGCTACCAGGCGCTCAAGTGGATGCGCGAGGCCGCCGAACGTGGCGACCTGAACGCACAGAAGGCGCTCGGCAGTTTTTACCTGTTCGGCCTCGAGGAAATGGGCTCGGATGCGCGCGAAGCGGAGAAGTGGCTGTCGATCGCGGCCGGCCGCGGCGACAAGGAATCGAAAAAGCTGCTCGACCTCGCACGCAAGGCGAAGAAAGAAGACGAAGAAGACTGGAAATGGCGCACGCAATGGCGTGACGTCTATTACGGCTACTGGTACTCGGGCTATCCGTACTACGGCGTCTGGCAGCAGACGTACTGGTACTACTGACCGGGCATCGAGCAACGGGGGCGGCCGCGGGGAGACCACCATCGCGCGCCACGCCGGGGGGCTTATCGAAGTTCGCACGAACACATAAGCCGAACAACGACTCTAATCGATCGACAACGACATGAAGACCAA
>NZ_LPDI01000066.1:0-944 GCF_001528895.1 Burkholderia sp. MSMB1078WGS
TCGCTGTCGACGGGCCTGAGCACGACGAACAGCAATGTGGCGTCGCTGTCGACCTCGACGTCGACGACGGCCAGCTCGCTGTCGACGGGCCTGAGCACGACGAACAGCAATGTGGCGTCGCTGTCGACCTCAACGTCGACGACGGCCAGCTCGCTATCCACCGGCCTCAGCACGATATCGGCGAAGACGGACAACCTTGGCAACAGCACGGCCGCGGCACTCGGCGGCGGTGCTACGTACAATCCGGCAACGGGCACGGTGTCGGCGCCATCGTACACGACGTACAACGCCGACGGCACGACGTCGACTGCCAATAGCGTCGGCTCGGTGATCGACAATATCAACAGCCAGGGCATCAAGTACTTCCACGCGAAATCGACGGCGGCAGACAGCCAGGCGCTCGGCACCGACTCGGTCGCGATCGGGCCGAACGCCGTCGCGAACAACGCCAACGACGTCGCGCTCGGTAGCGGCTCGACCACGGCGGCGCCGAACCCGACGCCGACCGGCACCGTCGGCGGCGTGACCACGAACTTCGCGGGCGGCGCACCGACCAGCGTCGTCAGCGTCGGCAGCGAAACCACGCAACGTCAAATCACGAACGTCGCCGCCGGCCAGATCACCGCATCCAGCACCGATGCCATCAACGGTTCGCAGCTTTACGCGACCAATTCGGTGGTGACCTCGCTGTCGGCGACAGTTTCGTCGTCCGGCAGCGCGATCGCGTCGCTGTCGACTTCGACCTCGACAGCGGCCAGCTCGCTGTCGACGGGGTTGAGTACGACGAACAGCAACGTGGCGTCGTTGTCGACCTCGACGTCGACGGTGGAAAGCTCGTTGTCGACGGGGTTGAGCACGACGAACAGCAATGTGGCGTCGCTGTCGACCTCGACGTCGACGGCAACGAGTTCGCTGTCGACGGGGTTGAGCACGACGAACAGCAA
>NZ_LPDI01000067.1:0-1100 GCF_001528895.1 Burkholderia sp. MSMB1078WGS
GCGATCTGGGAGAACGGCATTCACCAGAACATCGCGTTCCTCGCGATGATGCTCAAGCGTTCGGATCGCGTCGGCCCCGTCTATTTCCTGAACGGCGGCGACGCCAACGCGCTGCCGGCCGGCCTCGAACTCGACGGCCTCGACGTCCCGCTCGTGAAACCCGCCGACGTCACGTACGAACTCGACGTCGTGATCGAAATGGGCGCGCAGTTGCCGGTCGAATGGCTCAGGCACATGAAGGCGCTCGGCAAGAAGATCGCCGCGTTCTTCTGCGGGCACGTGTATGCGGGCCTGTGCGAAACGCCGATCTTCGGGAAGCCGTCGGGGCACGTGTTCAACGGCGCACCGTTCGATGAAGTGTGGCTGCTGCCGCAATACGACAAGACCGCCGCGCCGATGCTGCAGACGATCCTGCGCGCGCCCGTCCACCTGATGCCGCATATCTGGTCGCCGTACTTCCTCGAGCGCCGCGTCGCCACGCTCGCCGGCGAAGGCGCGACGTTCGGCTATCGGCCCGGCCAGCGGCCGTGGAAGCTCGCGACGCTCGAGCCGAACATCTCGGTCGCCAAGTCCTGCCATTACCCGATGCTCGCGTGCGACGAGTTCTATCGCGCGCGGCCTGACGCTGTGCAGCACATGTTTGTCGTTAACTCGATGCACATGAAGGAACATCCGACCTTCGTGCACTTCGCGAACAGCCTCGATCTCGTGCGCCAGCACAAGGCGACGTTCGAACCGCGGCTCGACCTGCCGGGTTTCATGGCGCGTCACGCGGATGCGGTCGTGTCGCACCACTGGGAAAACGGGCAGAACTATCTGTATTACGACGTGCTGTACGGCGGCTATCCGCTGATCCACAACTCGACGCTGATCGGCGACGCCGGCTATTACTACCCGGACTTCGACTCGGCGGCCGGCGGCCGTGCGCTGCTCGAAGCGTGGCTGCATCACGACGAACGCCTCGACGACTACCGCGCGAAGGCGGGCCGGCTGCTGCAGTCGGTCTCGATCGACAACCCCGCGAACCTCGACGCGTTCGTCTCGCGTCTGGTCGCCTGAACCGGAGCATACGCATGTCGGACTCCAATGCCCGTCAAGCG
>NZ_LPDI01000068.1:0-48735 GCF_001528895.1 Burkholderia sp. MSMB1078WGS
CGAACAGGACCGTGAAACGACTCTACGCCGATGATAGTGCGGATTCCCGTGTGAAAGTAGGTAATCGTCAGGCTCCCCTCAAGACAGAAACCCCCGCCCGAAAGGCGGGGGTTTTTGCATTTGTGCGACGGAAATCACTACCGCATCAATCGCAACATCAAATCCGCCTCAATCGCCCCTATCTCCGGCGATTCAAGCGATTATTGATCGCATCTTCGATCAAGATCGCAACTTCCCTCCGCTAGTCGTACCGTCCGTCTTCGGATCGTCCGGCCAATACTGCCCGTCCGGCCACGGTGTTGTGATGGTCGACGATAGGCGATGTTGATCAACGATAATCAGTAAATGCTGCTTTCTGACGAAAAAAATCCCACTTTGTCTGGCCGCTCTTCGATGCACCGCGTCCCGGGCATCACGCAGCGAACGCAGCGCAAAATCGTCACAAGAAATCTATGCGCATAAAGTTCGTTCACGGGACATGCTCGGCAGAGCGAGGAGCAACTCCTTCGGGGTAATATCGCCGTTCGTCCCGATCTCACGGTGCTTGTCTGCATCCGCCGGCGGTCGGCGTCTTCTTTTGCATTCCATCTCCTGCATCGTTCATGACTGACAGCCCCGCCCAAAGTGGTCGGACGACCGACTTCTTGCCATATCTCGTCGCCGCGACGTTCTTCATGGAGTATCTCGACACGACCGTGATCGCGACCGCGCTGCCGCAAATGGCCAGCTCGTTCGGCGTTGGGCCGAACGCACTGAGCCTCGGGATGACGGCTTACATGTTGGCGCTGGCGGTGTTCATTCCGATCAGCGGTTGGATCGCGGATCGCTATGGCTCGCGGACGGTCTTCGCGAGCGCGATTGTCGTCTTTACCGGCGCGTCGGTGCTGTGCGGGCTATCCGAAGGCGTGATGTCGTTCACGGCTGCCCGGCTGCTACAGGGCGTCGGCGGGGCGATGATGGTGCCGGTCGGGCGAATGATCGTCGTGCGGAGTACCGAGAAGGCGAGGCTGATGCGTGCGATCGCGACGATCACGTGGCCGGGCATCGTCGCGCCCGTCGTCGGGCCGCCGGTCGGTGGCTTCATCACGACCTATGCATCGTGGCGATGGATCTTCCTGTTGAACGTCCCGTTCGGCGTTGCTGCGCTCGTTTGTACCTGGTTGATCGTTCGGAACACGCGGGCCGACGAGCAACGGCCGCTCGACTGGGTCGGTTTCGTGTTGGCTGGCGGCGCATTGACCTGCCTGCTGATCGGCACCGAAGCAGCCGGCCAGCAGGATGTCGACTTCACGCGCGCGGGCGTCCTGGTGGGGGCAAGCGTGCTGTTCGGCATCGCCGCATGGTTGCATGCGCGACGCTGCGCACATCCGCTGCTCGATTTCACGACGCTGAAAGTGCCCACGTTCTCAGTGACGGTGATCACCGGCTCGATCACGCGGATCGCGATCAACGCCGTCCCATACCTGCTGCCGCTGCTGTTCCAGATCGGCTTCGGGCTGTCGCCGTTCCAGTCGGGGCTGTTGTTGCTCGCCAGCGCGCTCGGCAATCTCGGGATGAAGGCAGGCACATCGTGGATCCTCGACCGTTACGGCTTTCGGCGCGTTGCGCTCGTCGACGTGACGATCGTCGGCATCTTCACGATCACATGCGGCTGGCTGACCGCGTCGACATCGCTGGCGATCACGCTGTTCGTCGTATTCGTCTACGGACTCACGCGGTCGATGCAGTTCACGACGCTCGCGACGCTGGCTTATGCGGATATCCCGGCTCAGCAGACGAGCGCGGCCAGCACGCTGTGGAGCGCCGCGCAGCAGATGACGATCGGGATGGGGATCGCGTTCGGTGCATTGTCGCTGCGGCTCGCGGCATGGGGGCGCGGCGATGGGGCCGGCATGCACTACGTGCTCGACGATTTCCGCTGGGCGTTCGTTGCGGCGGGCGTGCTCGCGCTGCTGACGTTGCCGGGCTACGCCCGGCTGGCTTCCGATGCCGGCGATCGGCTGCGGGCCAACGTGGCGCGCGGATAGGCCGGACTGCAAATCGTATTGGCGGGGAGACGGGGGAGGGCGCGTATTTTTCGGCGTTCACCGGAAGCGCTGATGCGTGGCGGCCGCGTTCGCTCGACGGTCGGCGCAACCGGTCTTCCGTCACTCGGGCGAGTCGGCCTTCCGGCCGGCCATGCTTGGTCGGTTCGTGTTCCGAACGACGACGTGCGATGCAGGGACGAGCGTGAATGCGATGCGCAATGAGCGGCGCGGCAGCAGCGCAGCTGTTTCGATTTTCGCTACTGCGCGTCATGAAAGATGATGCCGACCGTGTGGCGGTGGCCGCTTCGAATCCGGCTGACGCCATGACGCAGGTTGACGCGATAGACGCCGCGGGTTCCCTGCACAGGCCGGCCGTGTACCGCGAAGATCACAGCATCACCTTGCGTCAGCGGCACCACTTCCGCACGTGACTGCATGCGTGGTCGCTGTTCCGTCAACACGAACTCCCCGCCACTGAAATCGCGGCCTGGCGCCGACAGCAGGATCGCGACCTGCAGCGGAAACACGTGGTCGCCATACAGGTCCTGGTGGAGGCAGTTGTAATCGTCGGCGCCGTATTGCAGGATCAGCGGCGTCGGTCGCGTCTGCCCCGCCGCGTGGCAGCGATCGAGGAACGTCGCATGGTCTTTCGGATAACGGACGTCGATTCCGAGCGCCTGGTTCCAGCGATTCGCGACCGGCGCGAGATGCGGATAGATCGTCGCGCGCAGTTCGGCGATGACGGCTGGCAGCGGATACGCGAAATACTTGTACTCGCCGCGGCCAAAGCCGTGCCGCGCCATCACGACACGTGAACGATAGAGTGCATCGCGCGGATAGAGCGACGCGAGTGCATCGCACTCACTCGCCGACATCAGGTCCGGTACGCGCGCGCATCCGTAGCGATCGAGTTCCGCCTCGATGCCCGGCCAGTCGAGGGTGCCGACGCGTTGTGCGATGTCCAGCGGTTCGACGGCAGGTTGCAGATCGGCAATGTTCACGGGCATACCTCGGGGTATCGGCAGTGTGGCGCCGTGCGATCGCGCACGGTCGAATTCACGAAAGTTGACGAACCCAGTCTAGCGGTGTCCGTGTGCCGGTACGCTCCAGATCTTGCGCTTTAATTCGGATGGGAAAACGTTGTAGGCACGGCATCGACACACTAAATGCAGTGACGTGACGTGACGTGACGTGACGTGACGTGACGTGACGTGACGGAGAGGCGGAGAGGCGGAGAGGCGGAGAGGCGGAGAGGCGGAGAGGCGGAGAAGCGGAGAAGCGGAGAAGCGGAGAAGCGGAGAAGCGACAGATCCGACCTGCCGCGGCGGGTGGCCGGCTATCGCCCGCCACCCGCCGCATCGCCGATCAAGCCAGCGACCGGAACAACCAGTAAAGCCCTGCCGCCAGCGCGATCGACGCCGGCAGCGTCAGCACCCAAGCGAGGACGAGGCTGCGCACCGTGCTCCATTGCAGCCCGGAGCCGTTCGCTGCCATCGTGCCCGCGACGCCCGACGACAGCACGTGTGTCGTCGACACGGGCAGCCCATACATGTCGGCGGCGCCGATCGTCAGCATTGCGACGAGTTCGGCCGATGCACCCTGTCCGTACGTCAAATGCTGCTTGCCGATTTTTTCGCCGACGGTCACGACGATCCGCTTCCAGCCGACCATCGTGCCGAGACCCAGCGCGATCGCGACAGCGACCTTCACCCACGTCGGAATGAACTTGGTCGCGTGGTCGAGCTGTTTGCGATAGTTGTCGATCGCGAGCTTGTCGTCGGTGGCGAATGCGGGCTGGCCCGATTTCTCGATCAGGCGAATGGCTTCGGATACCAGATACATCGTGTTGCGCACGTTGTCGACGTCGCGCTGCGGCACGGCCGCCATCGAGCCCGACGCGCCGACGGCGGTCGCGAGCGACGTGGACAACTGCGCCACGGCCGGCAGCACGGCGGGCGTCAGTTCACGATGCTGCACGTAGTGTTCGACATCGGCGCGCGGATTCGAGGAAGGCGCGACGCCGTTCGTGTACTTCCCGAACGTCGCAGCCGCCTGGTTCGCGACCGCCACGAAGGTCTGCGATTCGGCGGGCGTGACGGCCTTGTTCAGTGCATACGCGGTCGGCACCGTGCCGATCAGGATCAGCATGATGAGGCCCATCCCTTTCTGTCCGTCGTTCGACCCGTGTGCGAACGACACGCCGGTGCAGGTGAGGATCAGCAGGCAACGAATCCAGAACGGCGGCGGCTGGTCCTTCGGCGGTTCCTTGTACAGCTCGGGAATCCGCACGACGGCCTTCAGCAGGAGCAGCAACAGCGACGCACACAGGAAGCCGACGATGGGCGAGAGCAGCAGCGACTTGCCGACGCCGAGCGCCTGGCCCCAGTCGACGCCGCTCGTGCCGGACGGCCCGTGCATCAACTGGTTCATCAGTCCGACGCCGATGATCGACCCGATCAGCGTATGCGAGCTCGACGACGGCAACCCGAAATACCAGGTCGCGAGGTTCCAGACGATCGCGGCGATCAGCAGCGCGAACACCATCGCGAAGCCCGAGCCGCTGCCGACCTGCAGGATCAGCTCAACCGGCAGCAACTGCAGGATGCCGAACGCGACGGCTCCGCTCGAGACCATCACGCCGAGGAAGTTCCACATGCCCGACCAGATCACCGCGACGTTCGGCGTGAGCGAGTGCGTATAGATCACGGTCGCGACCGCATTCGCGGTGTCGTGGAAGCCGTTGACGAACTCGAAGCCGAGGGCGATCAGCAGTGCTGCGCCGAGCAGCAGGTACGGGAACATCGACCCTTCGCGGACCGGCGACAGATCGTCGACCAGGTGCGTGGCGATATAGACGGCGCCAAGCACGAGCACCAGCAGGAAGACGGTATAGCCGATCTGCCGGGTGCGCGCGACGGAGGCCGAATTGTTCGGGGCGGACGAAGCAGGTTGATTCATGACGACATCTCGTAAGGGAACCTCGTTCGATCCTAGCTGCGGCTAGCAGTCAGTTTGATGACAGTCGGGATGACGAACGGTGTGTCTTACGGGATGTAAGGCGAGCGGCGGCATGCGAAGCGTCGGGGGCGCATCGTCCGCTCACATAGTGAACACGTCAGCGGCTTACGCGCCGGTGTCGCGCGGGTCATCGTCCGCCGTGGCCAAGGTCCAGCCGGCCGGTGATGCGACGAACGTCGTGCACGACAGCGGCGCGACGTCGAGGCGTGTGGCCGCCCCGGTACCCATCCGCAGCACATGCGCGATGGCTGCGCGGACGATCGGCGCATGCGTGATCGCGACGACGTCGCGATCGGGCGGCAGTGCGCTCAACCATGTGCCGACGCGATGCGCGGCGGCGTCGAACGATTCGCCGCGATGCGGCGACGCGGACGGCGTACCGATCCACGCCGCCAGTTCGTCAGGCAGGTCGCGCGCGAGATCGTGCAGCCGCTTGCCGCACCAATTGCCGTAATCGATGTCGCGCAGCGCATCGTCGATATCGGCGTGCAGTCCGAGTGCGTCGGCGGTCTGCCTTGCGCAGCGCGCCGGACTGCACAGCACGAGCGAGCCGGCACCGCTCGTCCAGCGGCCGCGCAGCGCAGTGGCTTCGGCCAGCCCGTGCGCGTCGAGCGGATCGTCGTCGGGAAACGTGCCGGTGCGCATTGCGCGGGTCGAGGCGTGTGCGATCAGGCGCAGCGAGGCATGCATGGTCATGTCGGTTGTCGGACGATCGGGAGTGATGCGCACTTGCCGGATGTCATCGCTTCAATACGCGAACGTTCGCGCGTACAATTCGCCCGATACGAAGCGCGGAAGCCGGTGCAATTCCGGCGCGGTCGCGCCACTGTAACCGGGGAATCGACGATCCCGGAAGCCAGACCTGCCTTCGTACCCATCCATCATTTGTCGGGGCGCGATTCCCCTGAGGTGCATCCATGAGCGAAGCAGTGCTGAAGCCGGCGGTCGTGCCGGCGCCCATTCCCGTCCGTGAACTGTTGCCGTGGGCCGTGTTCGTCGGCCTGATCCTGCTGCTCGCACTTTATTTCGTCGGTGCGGAACAGGGCGCGACGTCGCTCGTGCCAGGCATGTACGTTCACGAATTCGTCCACGACGGCCGCCATCTGCTCGGCTTTCCCTGCCACTGACGCGGAGTAAAAAGATGGTCGGAAAGCTGCTCATGCGCGGGATGCTCGCAGGCATCGCCGCGGGCCTCCTCACGTTCGGTTTCGCGAAAGTGGTCGGCGAACCGCAAGTCGATCAGGCGATCTCCCTAGAGGAAAAAACCGCCGCCGCTCAAGGCGAGGCGCCGGAACCCGAGCTGGTCAGCCGTCACACGCAGGCCGGCCTCGGGTTGCTGACGGGTGTCGTGACCTACGGCGCGGCATTCGGCGGGCTGTTTTCGCTGGTCTTCGCGTATGCATACGGACGAGGCAGTCGCCTGCCGGCACGGCCGCTGGCCGCGTGGCTCGCGCTGGCGGCGTTCGTCGCGCTCGTGATCGTGCCGAACCTCAAGTACCCGGCCAACCCGCCGTCGGTCGGCGACCCCGACACGATCGGCTATCGCACCGGCCTGTTCTTCCTGATGATCGCGATCTCGGTCGCGACGATGGTGTTCTCGGTCGGCGTGCGCCGCCATCTGCTGGCGAAGCTTGGCCAGTGGAACGCGTCGATCGTCGCGGGGCTCGTGTTCGTCGCGATCATCGCGGCCGTGCAGATCGGGCTGCCGTCGGTCAGCGAACTGCCGGCCGATTTCCCTGCGGCCTTGCTGTGGAAATTCCGCGTGGCGGCCATCGGCATGCAGGTGATCATGTGGACGACGATCGGCTTGCTGTTCGGCGCGTGGGTCGAGCGCGGCGAACGCGCGGGCATGCGCGCCGCCTGACGCGGGGACAACCGAACGCGCCTAGCGCAGCATGCGCGGCGCGCTCCACGTCGATTCGCGCGCCAGTGCGACGAATGCGGCCAGATAGTCGATCGATGCGTCCGCTTCGCGGATGCCGAGGAAGATCTGCTTCGCGATGCCCTGCTTGCCGAGCTTGACCGGCACGACCGGCATCCGGTCCGCGTACTCGTCGGCGAGCCATCGCGGCAGCGCGGCCACGCCGCGCCCGCTCGCGACCATCTGCAACATGATGTCGGTCGTCTCGATCGACTTGTGCCGCCGCGGCACGATGCCGGCCGGCGTCAGAAACTGGTTGTAGATGTCGAGCCGGTCGGTTTCGACCGGGTACGTGATCAGGATCTCGTCCGTCAGTTGCTCGGGGCTCACGTAGTCGACATTCGCGAACCGGTGCGAATCCGCGACCACCAGCACCTGTTCGTAGTCGAACACGGGATCGAAGCGCAGCCCCGGCTTGTTCAGCGGATCGGGCGTCACGAGCACGTCGATGTCGTAACCGAACAGCGCGCCGATGCCGCCGAACTGGAAGCGCTGCTTCACGTCCACGTCGACGTCGGGCCAGCACGACAGGTACGGCGATACGACCTTCAGCAGCCACTGGTAGCACGGGTGGCACTCCATCCCGATGCGCAGCGTGCCGCGCTCGCCCTTCGCGTACTGCTTCATCCGTTCCTCGGCGAGTTCGAACTGCGGCAGCAGCCGGTTTGCCAGCTTCAACAGATACTGCCCGCCCTGCGTGAGCCGCAGGCCGCGGCCTTCCCGGTCCCAGATCGGCGTGCCGAGCTGCTGCTCGATTTTCCTGACGGTATGGCTGAGCGCCGATTGCGTGAGGTGCAGCGCATTGGCCGCCGCGGTCAGCGAGCCCTGGCGCTCGACTTCGCGAATGACGACGAGATGGAATCGTTCCAGCATGGATCGCGCTCATGCAGCCAATGCATGAGAAATATTAATGGATGAATGAAATAATGCCATTTTATTTCATGGTTTGAAATCCCTATGATGGCTGCCGGATCTTCACCTTTTCTCTGGACGGCAGCTTCATGGTCACGACACACAACCTCGGTTTTCCGCGCATCGGCGCGAAGCGCGAACTCAAGTTCGGCCTCGAACGCTACTGGAACGGCGAATCGTCGCGCGACGAACTGACGGCACTCGGCGCCGAACTGCGCAGGCGTCACTGGCACGATCAGCGCGATCTCGATCTCGCGCCGATCGGCGACTTCGCGTTCTACGACCAAGTGCTCGACATGAGCTTCACGCTCGGCAACTTGCCGAAACGCGTGCAGGATTTCCACGGCGATGCGCTCGACAACTATTTCCGCGTCGCGCGCGGCCGTTCGGCGCGGTCGGCTCAGGAGCACGCCGCGTGCTGCGGCGGTGTCGCGGCCGGCGAAATGACGAAGTGGTTCGACACGAACTACCACTACATCGTGCCGGAGTTCCATGCGGACACGAACTTCTCGCTCGATCCGTCGCGTCTGCTGCAGCAACTGGCCGAAGCGAACGCGCAGGGTGTGCACGCGAAGCCGGTGATTCTCGGCCCGGTCACGTACTTGTGGCTCGGCAAGGCGAAGGACGATTCCGATCGTCTCGCGCTGTTGCCGAAGCTGCTGCCGGTGTACGGTGCGCTGATCGACACGCTGACCGCGCAAGGCGTCGAATGGGTGCAGATCGACGAGCCGATTCTCGTCACCGAGCTCGATGCCGAATGGCGCCACGCGTTCCGTACCGCGTACGCGGCGCTGGAAACTCGCCGCATCAAGCTGCTGCTCGCCACGTACTTCGGACAGCTCCAGGACAACCTGACGCTCGCGGCGTCGCTGCCGGTCGACGGCTTGCATATCGACGCGATCAATGCACGCGACGAAGTCGACGCGCTGGTGCGTGAACTGCCGGCCGATCGCGTGCTGTCGGTCGGCGCGATCAACGGCCGCAACATCTGGAAGACGGACCTGAACGCGACGCTGGATTGGCTCGAGCCGCTCGCGAAGCAACTGGGCGACCGGCTGTGGCTCGCGCCGTCGTGCTCGCTGCTGCACGTGCCGGTCGATCTCGCGAGCGAGGAGAAGCTCGACGCGGAAATCCGCTCGTGGCTCGCGTTCGGGCTGCAGAAGCTCGACGAACTGAAGGTGCTCGCGACCGCACTGAACGAAGGTCGCGACAAGGTGGTCGACGCGCTCGTCGCGAATGCCGCCGCGATCGATTCGCGCCGCCGCTCGCCGCGCGTGAACAACCCGGCGGTGAAGGCCGCTATCGCCCGCATCGACGCGCAGCTCGGCAACCGCGCGAGCCCCTATACGCAGCGTGCGTCGAAGCAGTCGGCGCGCCTGAACCTGCCGGCGTTCCCGACGACGACGATCGGCTCGTTCCCGCAGACCGCCGAAATCCGCCAGGCGCGCAGCCGGTTCAAGGCCGGCGCGCTGGACGAAGCCGGCTATCGCACGGCGATGCGGGCCGAGATTGAGCGCAGTGTCCGCGAACAGGAGTCGCTCGAACTCGACGTGCTCGTGCATGGCGAAGCCGAGCGCAACGACATGGTCGAATACTTCGGCGAACAACTCGACGGCTACGCATTCAGCCAGTTCGGCTGGGTGCAGTCGTACGGTTCGCGCTGCGTGAAGCCGCCGATCCTGTTCGGCGACATCAGCCGCCCGAAGGCGATGACGGTCGAATGGATCGCCTATGCGCAGTCGCTGACGGACAAGCCGATGAAGGGCATGCTCACGGGCCCCGTGACGATCCTGAACTGGTCGTTCGTGCGCGACGACCAGCCGCGCTCGGTATCGTGCTACCAGCTTGCGCTGGCGATCCGCGATGAAGTGCTCGATCTCGAGAAGGCCGGCGTGCGCGTGATCCAGATCGACGAAGCGGCGCTGCGCGAAGGGCTGCCGCTGCGCCGCGCGCAATGGAGCGAATACCTGCGGTGGGCGGTCGAGTCGTTCCGCATCGCCGCGAACGGCGTGCAGGACGATACGCAGATCCACACGCACATGTGCTATTCGGAGTTCAACGACATCATCGCGTCGATCGCCGACATGGACGCGGACGTGATCACAATCGAGACGTCGCGCTCGGACATGGAGCTGCTCGATGCGTTCGACGATTTCAAGTATCCGAACGAGATCGGGCCGGGCGTGTACGACATCCATTCGCCGAACATCCCGACGCAGGATCACATCGTCGGGCTGATGAGGAAGGCGGCCGAGCGGATTCCGGCGGAACGCCTGTGGGTGAACCCGGATTGCGGGCTGAAGACGCGCCAATGGGCGGAAGTGATTCCGGCGCTGACGAACATGGTCGCCGCCGCGAAGACGCTGCGCAATCAGATGCGCTAACCACGCAGCGGGTGCTGGGCGGCGCCGTCGCGATCGACGATCGGACGGAAAAAAATCGGCCCGCGGAAGAAGCGGGCCGATTTTCGTCACGCATGCATTTGCGTACCGCGTCGCGCTACGCGGTGCGTGTGCCGCGCGGCAGCGCGTCGTTCGTCTTGCCGGGCGCACCCGCATCGTCGATGCCGACGCGGCGCGCGATCAGCCACACGCACAGCGACGACAGTGCGGCGGCGCTCGTGTACTGGATCGCGAGCGGCCACCATTGCGGGGCCGTGTTCTGCGCGATCAGCGTCGCGACGAGCGGCGTGAGGCCGCCGGCGAGCGCGCCGCACACCTGATAGGCGATCGAGATCGCCGTATAGCGGATCCGCGCGACGAAGATGCCGCTGACGAAGCCCGCCACCACCGAGTAGTAGCCCGATTCCGCGAGCGTCGCGAGGCCGACGCCGACCGTGATCGACACCGGCGTTCCCAGGTGCACGAGCGGCAGCATCACGAACGGGACGATCATCGCCCAGGCGCCTGCGATCAGCAGCACGCGCGTGGTGCCGAAGCGCTGCGCGAGGAACGCGGCCGCAAGCTGTACGACGAACTGCAGTACCGCGACGATCGTCATGCAATGCAGCACCATCGACCGGTCGAGCGACAGGAACTGCGTCGCATAGCTGATCATGAAGATGTTGCTGAAATACACGCCGGCGATCCCGTACACGTTCGCGCCGATCGCGAGCAGCAGCAGCGGCCAGTACTTGAGCGCTTCGCGCAGCGGTTTTTGCGCGATGTTGCCGCTCTGCTTCACTTCCTCGAACTCGGGTGACTCCGACACGCTCGCACGGATCACGAAGCCAACGATCAGGAGCACCGAACTCGCGAGGAACGGCACGCGCCAGCCCCAGCTCATCATGTCGTCCTTCGACAGCGTGCTGATCGCGCCGAACGCGAGCATCGACAGGATCAGGCCGCTCGCGCTGCCGAGCTGCGCGAACGACGCGAAGAACGTACGCTTGCCTTCGGGCGCATGCTCGCCGGCCAGCAGCACCGCGCCGCCCCATTCGCCGCCGACCGCGATCCCTTGCAGCACGCGCATCAGCACGAGCAGGATCGGGGCGATCACGCCGGCTTGCGCATGGGTCGGCAGCAGGCCGATCGCGACCGTCGACACGGCCATCAGCATCAGCGTCGCGAGCAGCGAACGCTTGCGGCCGAAGCGGTCGCCGAGGTAGCCGAACATCACGCCGCCAAGTGGCCGCGCGAAGAAGCCGACTGCGAACGAGCCGAACGACGCGAGCAGGCTGATGAAGCGGTTTTCGCCGGGAAAGAACAGCGGCCCGAACACGATGGCGGCGGCGGTCGCGTAACTGTAGAAGTCATACCACTCGATCGTGGTGCCGACGAACGAAGCGAGCGCCGCCCGCTTCGGTTGTTTGACGGAAGTCCCCATCTTGATGCGTGCTCCTCTGGAATCCTCTGATTTGGAATGGTGGCGGTGCGGGGATCAGTCGCGGTACGCGACGCCCGGCAGCACGCACAGCAGCTCGTACGCGAGGTTCGCACCGAGCAGGGCCGTAGTGCCGAACGGGTCGTACGGCGGCGCGACTTCGACGAGATCGCACCCGACGATGTTCAGCCCCTTCGCGCCGCGGATGATCTCGAGCGCCTGCGGCACCGTGAGGCCCGCGATTTCCGGCGTGCCGGTGCCCGGCGCGTAGGCCGGATCGATGCCGTCGATGTCGAAGCTGATGTAGACGGGCGTATCGCCGACGCGCGCGCGCACTTCCTCCATCAGCGGCGCGAGCGACTTGTTCCAGCATTCCTCGGCCTGGACGACGCGGAAGCCCTGCTCGCGGCACCAGTCGAAATCCTCGGCCGCGTAGCCGGTGCCGCGCAGGCCGATCTGCGTGACCTTGTCGCCGTGCAGCAGGCCTTCCTCGACCGCGCGACGGAACGGCGTGCCGTGCGCGATCTTTTCGCCCATCATCGTATCGTTCACGTCGGCGTGTGCATCGACGTGGATCAATGCAACCTTGCCGTGCTTGCGGTGGATCGCGCGCAGGATCGGCAGCGCGATCGTATGGTCGCCGCCGAGCGTGATCGGCTTGCAGTCGTGCTCGAGAATCGCGTCGTACGCGGCCTCGATGCGGGCGATCGAATCGTGCAGGTTGTACGGATTGATCGCGACGTCGCCGATGTCGGCGATCTGCAGCGAATCGAAGGGGGCGGCGCGCGTGGCCATGTTGTACGGGCGCAGCAGCACGGATTCGGTGCGGATCTGGCGCGGGCCGAAGCGCGCGCCCGTGCGGTTGGACGTGCCGAGATCGAACGGCACGCCGACGAAACACGCGTCGAGGCCTTCGGCGCTGGCCACGTGCGGCAGGCGCATCATCGTCGCGATGCCGCCGCAACGCGGCATTTCATTGCCGCCGAGCGGCTGGAAATGGGTGTGGTCGTTCATGGGGTGTCTCTTCCGGGGTGGGGTTGCCGTATCATGCGACGCGGTCTGGCGCACAGTTTTACGCGCTCCGTCGGGAAAGAAGAATGCGAAGATATCGACGTAAACATCGATCGTCGTCGATGTATGGAAGGGGATGAACGTGCTGGGGAATCTGTCGACCCTCGATCTGCGGTTGATCCGCGTGTTTCTCGCGGTCACGGACGCGGGCGGCGTGTCGGCCGCGCAGGCCGTGCTGAACGTCGGCCAGTCCACGATCAGCGCGCAGTTGTCGTCGCTCGAGACGCGGCTCGGCTATCGGCTCTGCGAACGTGGCCGCAGCGGCTTCCGACTCACGCCGAAGGGCGAGCGGTTCCACGCGATGAGCCGCAAGCTGCTGGCGGCGCTCGACGAATTCGGGATGGCCGCGCGGCATATGGACCGCCAGTTGGTCGGCACGCTGAACATCGGCCTGATCGGCCATACGCCGGTGAGCCAGAATGCGCGGATCGCCGAGGCGATCGCCGCGTTCCGTACCCGCGACGAGGCCGTGCGCTTTTCGATATCGGTGCGTGCGCCCGGCGATCTCGAGGAGAAGCTGCTGAGTGACGAGATCCAGATCGCGGTCGGCTACTTCTGGCATCGCGTGCCGTCGCTGCACTACACGCCGCTGTTCGTCGAGCGTCAGGTCGCGTATTGCGGCCGCGGCCATCCGCTGTTCGACGGCGCGGGCGCGCTGACGCCGGCCGACGTCGCCGGCTTCGAATGGGCGTGGCGCTCGTATCCGCTGCCCGAGGCGCAACTGTCGACGACGCCCGACCGCGTGACCGCGACCGCCGACAACATGGAAGCCGTCGCGCTGCTGATCCTGTCCGGCCACCATCTCGGTTACCTGCCGCAGCATTTCGCGGCGCCGTACGTCGCGCAGGGGCTGCTCGCGCCGCTCAATCCGGAGCAACTGCGCTACGACGTGACGTTCCACATGGTCGTCGCGCGCAACGGCCGCGGGAATCCGCTCGTGGAGGCGTTTCTCGAGGATCTCGAGCGCGCGCATCAGTCATCCGACTTCGCATGACGGCGGGGCCGCCAACAATGTGAACGAGCGTTGCACCGGGGCAGATTGCCGCTCCGGCGCGCATCACGGCACGGGCAACCCCGCGTCGTGCTTCACCTCGCGCAGCGACAGCGCCGATTCGATCGACGTCACGCCCGGCAACATCCGCAGCGAATCGCGCAGGAACGTGCCGTAGTCGTCCAGGTCGCGCGCGACCACCTGCAGCAGGTAGTCGGCCGTGCCCGCGACGTTGTGGCAGGCCAGGATCCGCTCGATGCCGAGCACTTCCCGTTCGAACCGGTCGGCGACCTTGCGGTCGTGCGTCGCGAACCGCACGAGCACGAACGCGACCACGCCGAAGCCGAGCGCCTGGCGCGACAGCTGCGCGCGGTAGCGTTCGATGTAGCCGTCGGTTTCGAGGCGTTTCAGGCGACGAGCGCAAGGCGTCTCGGACAGCCCGACGGATTCGGCGAGCCGCGCGATCGGCAGGCGGCCGTCGCGTTGCACCGCAGCGAGGATCGCGCGGTCGGTTTTATCGAGGTCGATCATGTTGGCGGAATCCTTATTTCGATCTCGGAATTGTGGCGGATTCCCCTACGAATCGCCAATTATTCGCCAAAGATGGCCAATAATCCCTCGTCCTTCAACGGCAACATATCGTCATTGGAGGACGGGGCAGACCATGATTTCCACGCATTTGCTGTTGATTTATCTTGCCGCGCTGGCGGCCATTTATGCGGTGCCGGGGCCCGACATGGCGCTCGTGCTGCAGACCAGCATCGGCCGCGGCGTGCGGCCGGGGATGGCGGCGGCGGCCGGCCTGTCGCTCGCGCGCACCGTGCACGTGACGCTGTCGGCGTGCGGCGTCGCGGCGCTGATCCGCAGCGCGCCGTGGCTGTACGAGGCGATCCGCTACGGCGGCGCGCTCTATCTCGCGTATGTCGCGATCCAGGTGTTTCGCTCGCCGGTGTTCGCGCTCGGCGACGGCGATGCGGCGGCGGGCGAACTGCGGCAGTCGTTCGTGAAGGGGCTGCTGACCAACCTGCTGAATCCGAAGGCGCTGCTGTTCTGCTCGGTGCTGCTGCCGCAGTTCGTGCGGCCCGAGGCCGGGCCGGTCGTCTGGCAGATGTTCGAACTCGGCGCGCTGCTGGTGGCGGCCGGCGTGTGCTTCGACCTCGCATGCGTGTTCGGCGCGTCGCGCATCGCGGCATGGATGCGCGCGCATCCGCTGGCGCAGACGGTGCAGCGCTGGACCTTTTCCGCGGCGTTGATCGGTTTCGCACTGCGGCTGTCGATGGACTGAGCGTGGCCCTCGCATGGCCACCGCGCGGGTCGACCGACGTGGCGGCGGCCAAGCGACGATCGACGCCGGCCGCGCGCGATGCCGGCTCGCGCTCGTGCGCGTTGCCGCAGAAGGGCGTGCGCGCAAATCGTCTGACTGTTCTAAACTTCCTCTAGCTTCGCGCGATCGCGATCGCGAACGCGCCGTCGCCAACGCGTCGGCGCGAACCGACTGACCGAACGGAACCGTCTTCCGCAGGCTATGTCCGATTTCCTGGCTGTTCCGTGCAACGCGGTACCAAGGAGGGTCTGAACATGGCAAGGCATCTTCAAGCCGACCGTGAACCCCGCATCGTCGCCGAGTCCAAGTGTCTCGGCCAGTGCGATCCGGCAGAACGCATCCACGTCACGATCATGTTGCGGCGGCAGGAAGAGGGGCAACTCGATGCATTGGTTCACCAGCTCGCCACCGGCGACGCGCACGCAAAACCGCTGTCGCGCGATGCATTCGCGCAGCGTTTCTCCGCCAATCCCGACGATATCCGCAAGACCGAGGAATTCGCGCATCGTCATCAACTGACGGTCGATCGCGTCGACCCGGTCGAAAGCGTCGTCGTGCTGTCCGGCACGATCCGGCAGTTCGAAACCGCGTTCAGCGTGAAGCTCGAGCGCTTCGAGCATCGGGCGATCGGCCAGTATCGCGGCCGCTCGGGCCCGATCGCGCTGCCCGACGAGCTCGGCGATGCGGTGACGGCCGTGCTCGGCCTCGACAGCCGTCCGCAGGCGCGGCCGCACTTTCGGATCCGGCCGCCGTTCAGGCCGGCGCGCGGCGCGGCGGCCGTCACGTTCACGCCGATCCAGCTTGCGTCGCTGTA
Source organism: Burkholderia sp. MSMB1078WGS (assembly GCF_001528895.1). Taxonomy (NCBI): domain Bacteria; kingdom Pseudomonadati; phylum Pseudomonadota; class Betaproteobacteria; order Burkholderiales; family Burkholderiaceae; genus Burkholderia; species Burkholderia sp. MSMB1078WGS. Next base: position 15,901 of record NZ_LPDI01000068.1, read on the forward strand.
CGACTTCCCGGCCGGCGACGGCGCCGGGCAATGCATCGCGATCGTCGAGCTCGGCGGCGGCTATCGCGCGGCCGACATCCAGCAGTATTTCCGCGGGCTCGGGATCGCGACGCCGCCGACGCTCGTCGACGTAAACGTCGGCACCGGCCGCAACGCGCCGACCGGCGAGCCGAACGGCCCGGACGGCGAAGTCGCGCTCGACATCGAAATCGCCGGCGCGATTGCACCGGCCGCGAAGCTTGCGGTGTACTTCGCGCCGAACAGCGACGCGGGCTTCATCCAGGCGGTCAACGCGGCCGTCACCGACAAGACCAACCGGCCTTCTGTGATCTCGATCAGTTGGGGCGGCCCGGAAGCGATCTGGCAGGCGCAGTCGGCACACGCATTCAACCGCGTGCTGCAGGCGGCCGCGGCGCAGGGGATCACCGTCTGTGCGGCGTCGGGCGACAGCGGCTCGGGCGACGGGCTGCAGGATGGCGCCGATCACGTCGATTTCCCCGCGTCGAGCCCGTACGTGCTCGGCTGCGGCGGCACGCAGCTCGACGCGCTGCCCGGGCAGGGCATTCGCAGCGAAGTCACGTGGAACGACGAGGCGTCCGGCGGCGGTGCGGGCGGCGGCGGCGTCAGTTCGCTGTTCGACCTGCCGGCATGGCAGCAGGGGCTCTCGGTTGCGCACGCCGACGGCAGCAGCGCACCGCTCGCGAAGCGCGGCGTGCCGGACGTGGCCGGCGACGCGTCGCCGCAGACGGGCTACGAGGTATCGATCGCCGGCACCCCGGCGGTGATGGGCGGCACGAGCGCGGTCGCGCCGTTGTGGGCCGCGCTGATCGCGCGGATCAACGCGGCGGCCGGCGCATCGGCCGGCTGGATCAATCCGACGCTGTACAAGAACCCGGGCGCGCTGCGCGACATCACGAAAGGATCGAACGGCACGTATGCGGCCGCGTCGGGCTGGGATGCGTGCACGGGCCTCGGCAGCCCGAACGGCGCGCAGCTCGCCACGATCCTCGCGCGCAAGCCGTCGAGCTGACGCGCCGGCGCACGTCTTTCCGTTCGACGCGGGTGGTCTGCCCGCGTCTTTTTTCACCTCCAGGAGCAGCACGATGGGCATCGATTCCGCATCTTCCGGCGGCGTGTATCCGCTGCATCACGGCGACCACAATTCGCATGGCGTGCCGCCGACCATCAACCCGGTCGCGCTGAGCCACGGCCGCGACCAGCCGTTCTTCGATCCGGTCGCGTACGGCAACGGCCCGGACGACTCGGTGACCGACACGACCGAGGCGGCCGCGATCACGCACCACACGATCCTGATCGACGGAAAGCGCATCGCGTACACGGCGACGGTCGGCCATCTCGTGACGGTCGATCCGAGCAGCTCGCAGCCGGCCGCGAAGATCTTCTACGTCGCGTTCACGGCCGACGGCGCGAAGGAAGAAACGCGGCCCGTGACGTTCTTCTATAACGGCGGGCCCGGTTCGTCGTCGGTGTTCGTGTTGCTCGGCTCGTTCGCGCCGAAGCGCATCAAGACGTCGATGCCGGGTTTCACGCCGCCTGCGCCGTACCAGATCGAAGACAACCCGGACAGCATGATCGACCACAGCGACCTGGTGTTCATCAACCCGGTCGGCACCGGCTATTCGGCGGCCGTCGCGCCGCACAAGAACCGCGATTTCTGGGGCGTCGACCAGGATGCGAATTCGCTGAAGCAGTTCATCAAGCGCTACCTGACGAAGAACAACCGCTGGAATTCGCCGAAATATCTATTCGGCGAATCGTACGGCACTGCGCGCAGCTGCGTGCTCGCGTACAAGCTGCACGAGGATGGCGTCGACCTGAACGGCGTCACGCTGCAATCGTCGATCCTCGATTACCGGCAGGCCGGCAACCCGGTCGGCGCGCTGCCGACCGCCGCGGCCGACGCGTGGTATCACAAGAAACTCGGCATCAAGCCGCCGCCGAGCGATCTCGGCGCGTTCGTCGAGGAAGTCGCGCAGTTCGCGCGCACCGACTACCTGGCCGCGCTGCGCGCGGCGCCGCACGCGAACCCGGCCACCGTGCAGAAACTGTCGCAATACACGGGCATCGATACGGCGACGCTGCAATCGTGGGGGCTCGATATCGCGGGCTACGACACGCGCGGCAACTCGCTGTTCCTGACGACGCTGCTGCATGCGCAGGGGCTCGCGCTCGGTTCGTACGACGGCCGCGTGACGGGGATCTCATCGGGCATCGCCGGCAAGATCGACCCGAATTCGGGAGGCAACGATCCGACGATGACGGCCGTGACGGGTGTCTATACGGCGATGTGGAACAGTTACCTGAACGAGCAGTTGAAATTCACGTCGAATTCCGCGTTCACGGACCTGAACGATCAGGCGTTCCAGAACTGGGACTTCAGCCACATCGACCCGACCGGCGCGCAGCAGGGCATCGACGCGAAGGGGAACGTGATCCTCTACACGGCCGGCGACCTCGCCGCGGTGATGGCGCTGAACGTCGACCTGAAGGTGCTGTCGGCGAACGGCCTCTACGACTTCGTCACGCCGTTCTACCAGACCGTGATCGACCTCCAGCAGATGCCGCTGGAGGACCAGAAGGTGCGGCAGAACCTGTCCGCGCGGTTCTATCCGTCGGGGCACATGGTGTATCTCGACGGTGGTTCGCGCACCGCGCTCAAGCGCGATCTCGCGACGATGTATGACGCAACGGTCAGCGATACGGGCGCGCGGATGCGGATTCGTGCGCTGCAGGCGAAGAAGACGGGTGGCAACGCGTAGCGCTGCCGGTCGCGCCCGTGCCGCGCGAAACCGTTCGGGTTTGCGCGGCGCAGTGGTGCCGCGCCGTTGATCAGCCGCAGTGGCCGGGTTGCGCGACCGGCCAGTCGAACATCGTGTACGGCAGTGCGCGCTTGTGGCGCGAGCCGTCGTAGAAGCGCAGCACCGTTTCGTAGACGCGGTCGGCGACCGGCTTGCCTTCGAGGAAATCGTCGATCTCGTCGTAGGTCACGCCATACGCGTGCTCGTCGGGGCGCAGCGGGCGCAGCTCCTCGAGGTCGGCCGTCGGCACCTTCATCACGATCAGCTCGTCGCCGCCGAGCGCGCGCGCCACGCCGCGCACGCGACGCTTGCTCAGGCCCGCGAGCGGCAGGATGTCCGCGCCGCCGTCGCCGAACTTCGTGAAGAAACCCATCAGCGATTCGGCCGCGTGGTCGGTGCCGATCACGATGCCGCGCCGTGCGCCGGCCACCGCGTACTGCGCGATCATGCGCTCGCGCGCCTTGATGTTGCCGTGCACGAAATCCTGCTGCGCGGGCGTTTCGAACGCGTGGCCGGACGCGACCAGCGAACGGAGCATCGCATCGGCGGCCGGCTTCACGTCGACCGTCAATACCTCGTCCGCGCGCACGAACGCGAGCGCGCGCTGCGCATCGTCTTCGTCGTTTTGCACGCCGTTCGGCAAGCGCATCGCGATGAAGCGCGCATCGTAGCCTTCGGCGCGCAGGCGCTCGACCGACAGTTGCGCAAGCCGGCCGGCCGTCGACGAATCGACGCCGCCGCTGATGCCGAGCACGTAGGTCCGCAGGCCGGTCGAACGAAGGTACTGCGCGAGGAAATCGACGCGGCGATCGATTTCGGCTTCGGCGTCGAAGTGCGGCGCGACGTTCAGTTCGGCAATGATCGCGCGTTGGCGGCTGGCGTAATCGGCGGATGTCATGAGTGAAGTTCCGGAACGAAATGCAAGGCGCACATCATAAGCGCAATCGTGGCGTGCCGCCGCGCCGGGCCTGCGATCCGGCGGTTTCGCGTTGCTTCGGCGAGACGCGGCGCATCGCCGTGGTGCGCGGTGCGCCGGGCGGGCGGCGCGAAGGGCATCCGGGCGGCGCCCGATGGCCGGGTCAGCGCCGCGCGAGCACGACGCCCACCAGCGCGAGCGCGAAGCCGGCGAGCTGGATCGTCGCGAGCGTTTCGCCGAACAGCCCGTAACCCTGCAGCGCGGCCAGCGGCGGCGCGAGAAACAGCAGCGACGTCGCGCGCGCCGCATTGCCGCGCCGCAGCATCCACATCAGCATCGTGACCGCGCCGCCGGACAGGAACACGACGCCCCACACGAGCGATATCCACAGCGCCGGCGCGCCGATCCAGCGGGTTTCGTGGAGCAGCACGACGAAGGCGGCCGCGACGATCGCCGCGCCGAAGTTCTGCACGGCGACCGCCGTGCGCAGATCGCTCTGCGCGAGCTTGCCTTTCTGGTACAGCGAGCCGGCGGTGATCGATCCGACCGCCAGAACCGACACGGTGACGACGAGCCACGCAGGCGCCGCGCCCGGCGGCGGCGCGACGCCGCCCGTGACTTTCGGCGCGAGCACGAGCGCGACGCCGGCCAGCCCGAGCGCCATCCCGAGCCAGCCGCGCGCGGGCAGGCGTTCGTTGAACAGCGGGACCGCGAGCACGGCGGTGGCAAGCGGCTGCAGCGCGCCGAGCAGCGCCATCACGCCCGCATTCAGCCCTTGTGCGACGGCCCAGTAGCTCGCACCGAGATAGACGCCTTGCAGCAGCGCACCGGCGATCAGGTGGCGCGGCCATTCGCGGCGGGCCGGCCACGGCGCGCGCGCGACGAGCGCCACCACGCCGAACAGCGCGGCCGTGCCCGCGAAGCGCGCGAGCAGGAACAGGTTCGGATCGGCGTAAGGCTTGATCGCCCGGGCAACGATGAAGCCGGTGGACCAGAGCGCGACGAAAGCGGCGGCGACGATCGAGGTAAGCATGCGTGACGGGCCGCGAGGCGGCCGGACGGAACCGGAAAGTCGGCCAGTATCGGCCGAAGCGGCGCCGGCGTCTTGTCGAATCCTGCACTCGGGCCGCGCGGCGTGCGATCGTGCCGGCGGTCATCGCGCCGGTGTGCGGGGCGGCGGGGCGGCGGGGACGAGCAGCCGCCGCACGGCGCGGCGCGGACGGGGCCGCGGCGACGGTCAGTCGATCGAGAACGTGTCGAGCGGCTGGTTGGCGCGCGCGTCGGTCGCGAAGCGCGCGGCGAGCTGTTCGTAGAGCCGGCGCGCTTCGTCGAGCGTCAGGTCGATCCAGTACGGATCGCCTGCCGCGTCGTTGAGGCGTTCCGGCGGGAACTGGATTTCGATCACACTGCCTTTGCGATACATGGCGCGAGCCCCTTTGTCGGTCGTTCGTTCGGCGAAGCGCAAAGTGTAGCAACCGGCGCCGCGCGGATTCGCGCGCGCCAGACAATACAGAATTTCGCTTTCGGGAGGCGCGCCCGGCCGCCGCCCGGTTGCATTACCCGGCGCGGTCAAATGGTCGTCAAACGTCCGTAATACAATGGCCGGCTTACCCATTACCAGTCGCCTCGGGCGTACACGCGATGCTGGCGGAACAACGTCATCAATACATCCTGTCGGAGCTCGGACGGTCGGGCGCGTTGTCGGTCGCGGAACTCGTGCGTTCGCTCGACGTATCGCGCGAAACCGTGCGGCGCGACCTGAACGCGCTGGCCGCGCGCGGCCTGCTCGTGATGACGCACGGCGGCGCGCTGGCCGCGGATCGCCGCGAGCCGAGCCTGTCCGAGCGCGAAGCCGCGAACGCCGACGCGAAGCGCACGATCGGGCGGCGCGCGGCCGAATTCGTGCCCGACGATGCATCGGTGCTGATCGATTCGGGCAGCACACCGCACGCGGTCGCGCTGGCGCTCGCCGATCGGCACCGGCTGTCGATCTACACGAACGACTGGCGTACCGCGTTCGTGCTCGCGCGGCGCAACGGCAACCGCGTGACGTTGCTCGGCGGCGAGCTGTCCGACGACGAGGACGCCACGTTCGGTCTCGACACGATCCATCAGCTCGCGCAATACCACGTCGATTTCGCGTTCGTCGGCGCGGGCGGCATCACGCCCGACGGCGAGTGCACCGACTACTCCCGGCTCGCGGCCGAAGTGCGCAGCCGGATGATCGCGGCGGCGGGTACGGCGATCATCGTCGCCGACCACTCGAAATTCGGCCGCGTGACGCCGGTGCGGATCAACGGCGCGGCCGCCGCCCGCTATCTGGTGACCGAGCGCGCGCCCGACAAGGCCGTGCGGCGCGCGCTGACGGCGCGCGGGATCGAGCTGCTCGTGTGCGACTGACGCGCGTCCGACATACAAGGTTCATCGAACGGTCATCGTGCGGGAAGAACCGTCGTCAAGACTGACCCATTCATCTCGATCGGCCGCCGGGCCAGGGAGCAACGAATGACCGTCAGCGTGCGCAGCTATCTTTCCCCCACCCTGGTCCTGCTGGCTTTCGACTGGCCCGATGCGGCGACGCGGTCCGATTTCCTCGGCTTCGCGATCCGGCGCACGCCCGGCTTCTGGTCGGCCGACGGCAAGACGCGTGCGCCGGACAGCTGGCTGCCCAATCGCCTGACGTTCGACGGCCCGGCCGCCGACACGCAGGGCGATGCGCCGACCGATCAGGCGCCGATTCAGAAATTCATGTGGTGGGACGCGCGCATCGATCCGCAGGACCGCGGTGCGTCGTTCCGCTACGACGTCTATCCGGTCGTCGGCACGCCGGCGAACCTGCAGGTGCTCGACGCGCAAGCCGGTGTGTGCGACGTCGTGCTGCCCGCGCACGTCGAGGACGGCATCGGCACGTGGTTCAACCGCGCGGTGGTCAGCTCGCAGGCGTTCGCGAAGCAGGTCGCGGCGCTGGGCCTCGCGCCGAACGAGGCGCCGAGCGCCGAGCAGGCGCTGAAGCTGCGCACGTGGCTCGCTAACGACATGGAACAGGTGTTCGCGGAGATGCTCGATCCTGCGTCGCGCGCGGTGTCGGCCGTCTATCACCTGACCGACACGCTGTGGGCGCTGCCCGCGTTCGAGGCGTTCGGCCGCCGGCACGGCGAAGCGTCGCTCGCGATCGTCTACGACGCGCATACGACGGCGCGCAAGGGCAAGCCGCCGCTGCCGTCGCCGAACCAGCCGGCCGTCGATGCGCTGCAGGGCCTTGCGACGCTCGCGCCGCGCGACCGGACGCACATCATGCACGACAAGTTCATCGTGACCGATGCGCCGTCCAGCCCGGCGCCCGCACGCGTGCTGACCGGTTCCGCGAACTTCACGACCGAGGGGCTGACCGAGCAGGCCAACGTGCTGCACGCGTTCGATTCGCCCGCGCTCGCCGCGCTGTACAACGAACGCGCCCACGCGCTGGCCGGGAATCCGTCGATTGCGGAGACCGCCCGGCTGTCGCCGGGCTGGTCGGCGCCGATGACGATCGGCAGCGCGCAGGTACGCGTCGCGTACTCGCCGGAGCCGTCGGGGCAGCGTACCGAGATCGATACGATCGTCGCCGCGATCGCGGCCGCGAAGCATTCGGTGTCGTTCTGCCTGTTCATGCCGACCGACGCGGCGCTGCGCGATGCGTGTTTCGCGGCCGGCGACCGCGGGCTGATGATGTTCGGCCTCGTGAACCGGATCAACGCGGGCAGCGCGACGAAGGCCGATGCCGCGCAGCAGGGCGGCCAGTCGCTCGATGCGGCGACGCTCGCGAACCTCGAGCTGTACCACCGCAGCCGCGACAACCATGACGTGATCGACGCGTCGTATTTTTCGCCGGCCACGGTGCCGCAAGGCTTCGAGCCGGAACTGCGGCTCTTCCCGGGCGAGCCGGCGCCGGCCTTTCCGCCCGTCGTGATCCATCACAAGTTCATCGTGATCGATGCGGAAGGCGCGAATCCGGTCGTCTATACGGGCTCGGCGAACATGAGCCGCAATTCCGAGCAGTACAACGACGAGAACCTGCTCGAGATCCGCGACAAGCGGATCGCGGCGATCTATCTCGCGGAATTCCTGCGGCTTTACGAGCACTACCGCGCACGCGCATTGGCGATCGATGCGAAGCAGCGGGGCACGGGCGCGCATGCGCGGCTCGCGCTTGCGCCCGATTCGAGCTGGGCGAAGAAGTATTACGTGGCAGGCAGCCCCGAACAGAAGGCGCGGATCGCGCTGGCGTCGACCGAGCCGACGGACTGATGCGCCGAAACGTTGCAGTGCCAACGGCGCGGACGTGTCGCGCCCCGGCCGGCTGATGCCGCCGCTTACGCGGCGACGTAGCGGAGCACCGCGTCGGCGATCGTGTCGCGATGCCGCGCGCGCAGGCGCGGCGCCGACGGATCGCGGCCGAACGCGGCACCGAACGTGTAGCGGTTCGACACGCGATGGAAGCAGAACGAGCTGATCAGCAGGTGCAGGTCGAACGCGTCGATGTCCTTGCGGAACGCGCCGCTGGCCGCGCCGCGCTCGAGCAGTTCCTCGAGCGTCTTGATGATGCTGACGTTGCGGTTCTTGAACGACTTGAGCTGTTCGACGTATTTCGCGCCGTGGATGTTCTCGATCGACACGAGACGGACGAAATCGCGATGCTTGTCGTGATAGTCGAACGTGAATTCGACGAGACGGCGCATGCCTTCGCGCGGCTCCATGTCGCCGACGTGCAGTTCCTGCTCGAGCGCGCGGATGTCGCCGTACACCTTCTCCAGCACGGCCTCGTACAGGCCTTCCTTGCTTTCGAAGTAGTAGTAGAGCATCCGCTTCGTCGTGTTCGTCCGCTCCGCGATCGCGTCGACGCGCGCACCGGCGAGGCCCATCGCGGAGAATTCCTGCGTGGCGACGTCGAGGATGTTGCGCTTGGTTTGCTCGGGATCGTATTTGCGCCGCGCGTCGGACGCAAGCGCGCGGGTGTCGGACGTGGCGGCCTTGCTTCCTGCTTTCATGTGACTTTGTTGTGGTTCGCGGCGGCTTGGAAAAGCCATTCTAGCATGTGGGAAATGCCCGCCCGGCCGACCTTCCGCTCTAATCGGCAAGGCGGCCGCGGGCGCTCAGCGGCGGCAGGACGCGAGCGCGTCGCGGGCCTGGTACGCCGTATACGTGAGCTGCGCGGCGGCGAGGCCGGCCAGGCCGAACGTGCGCGTGAGCCCGAACGCGGCGAAGCCGTCCGGCACCGGCCGGCCTTCGGCCAGCGCGGCGGCGAGCGCCTCGCCGGCCACCGTGGTCGGCGCCATCCCGTGGCCGCCGAAAGCGATCGCGTGCCACACGCCGTCCGCGTCGCGGCCGATCTGCGGCATCTTGTGCCGTGCGTAGCTCATCAACCCGCCCCACGCATAGTCGACCTTCACGCCTTCCAGTTGCGGATACACGCGCAGCAGGTCGCGCCGCAGCAGGCGCGCGATCGCGTCGGGGCCGCGGTCGAGCACGGAGATCCGGCCGCCCCACAGGATCCGCGTGTCCTTCAGCGGACGGTAGTAGTCGAACGCGAAACGCGTGTCGTAGATCGCGTACGGCGCGTCGATCGCGTCGGGCAGGCGCGTGCCGAGCGGTTCGGTCGCGATCACGTAGGTCGCGATCGGCAGCACCGCGCGCTCGATGCGCGGCGACACGCCGCGCGCGTAGCCGCCGCCGGCGAACACGACGTCCTTTGCACGTACCGCGCCCTGCGCCGTGCGCACGACGTACCCGGCGCCGTCGCGCGCGATGCCCAGCGCGGCCGAACGCTCGTACACGCGCGCACCGCCGCGCGAGGCGGCCGCCGCGACGCCGAGCACGTACTTGAGCGGGTGGAAGTGGAACGCGTTCGGCTCGAACAGGCCGCCGTAATAGCGCTGCGTCTTCAGCCGCTCGCGCAGCGCGCCGGTCGGGACGGGTTCCCACTCGACGCCGAGCTCGTTTTTCATCAGCGTGCGCACACCGTCGAGTCGCGACGGATCGTCGAACCAGTTCGCGAGCATCACGCCTTCGTCGACGATGTCGCAGTCGATCCCGTAGCGGGCGATGCGCGCGCGGATCAGGTCGACCGCATCGACGGTGAGCCGGTACAGCCGGCGCCCTTCGTCGCGGCCGAGCGTGCGCAGCAGGTCGGCGTTGTCGAGACTGTAGCCGCCGAACACGAAGCCGCCGTTGCGGCCCGACGCGCCGAAGCCGACCCGTTCGCTGTCGAGCACGACGACGTCGCGCACGCCGCGCTCGACTAGGCCGAGCGCCGTGCACAGGCCGGCGAGGCCGCCGCCGACGATGCAGACCTGCGTATCGGTCGTGCCGGTCAGTTGCGGGTAGGGCTGGCGGGTAACGGTGGCTTCGTAGAAGTTCTGCATGCGTTTTCGGTGATTCGTGGCGGCGGAAAAACGGACGGCGGGCGTCGATCTTGCCTGAACGCGCGCGCCGCGTCGAATGGGGTTTTCAGCGCAGCGGCCGCCGCGATCGGGCGGCCGCCTGCGCGTCACCGGGCTTCAGGCGCCCGGCGTCGGGTTGACCGGCCGGGCGACGTAGGCCGGATAGCCGGCGTCGGCCTTTTCGGTGGCGTCGGGTGTCGCGTTGCGGTCGATCCACGGCGCGATTTCCATGTCCTCGTAGCGCACCAGACGGCACTTACGCACCAGCGCGTAGCCGAGCCAGATCGCGAGGAAGAACGGCAGGCCGATGTAGGTCGCGGCGACGCCCGTCCAGTCGATCCTGTCGGCGAGGAACGCGCGGTAGTCCTGGCCGAGCGCGACGACCGCGCACAGGGCGAACGCGAACAGCGGACCGAACGGGAACCACTTCGAGCGATACGGCAACTGGTCGAGCCGGTAGCCCTGTTTCAGGAAGCCCTTGCGGAACCGGTAGTGGCTGACCGCGATGCCGAGCCACGTGATGAAGCCGGCCATACCCGACGTGTTCAGCAGCCACAGGTAGACGGTCTTGTCGCCGTACAGCGACGTGAGGAAGCACAGCGCGCCGACGGCGGTGGTCGCATACAGCGCGTTGCGCGGCACGCCGCCCGGCGACAGCTTCGCGAACAACTTCGGCGCGCGGCCTTCGACCGCGAGGTTGTAGAGCATCCGTGTCGACGCATACATGCCCGAGTTGCCGGCCGACAGCACGGCCGTCAGGATCACCGCGTTCATCACGCCGGCCGCGAACGCGAGGCCCGCGTGGCGGAACACGAGCGTAAACGGGCTCACGCCGATATCGGTCACGTCGCTCTTCAGCAGGCTCGGATCGGTGTACGGAACCAGCACGCCGATCACGAAGATCGCGAACACGTAGAACAGCAGGATTCGCCAGAAGATCTGGCGCACCGCGCGCGGAATCGTCGTGCGCGGGTTTTCCGATTCGCCGGCCGCGACGCCGATCATTTCGGTGCCCTGGAACGAGAAGCCCGCGATCATCGCGACGCCGAGCATCGTGGCCCAGCCGCCGACGAACGGCGCGTCGCCGATCGTGAAGTTGCCCCAGCCGGCGCTCGGGCCGCCCTGCATGATCCCGAAGATCATCAGCAGGCCGACGCCGACGAACGCGAGCACCGTCAGCACCTTGACCAACGCGAACCAGTATTCGGCTTCGCCGAAGCCGCGTACCGACAGCGCGTTGAGCGTGAAGATCAGCGTGAGGAACAGTGCGCTCCACCACACGCCCGGCACGTCCGGAAACCAGTAGTGCATCACGAGCTGCGCGGCGACGAGCTCCACGGCCAGCGTCACGGCCCAGCTGTACCAGTAGTTCCAGCCGAGCGCGAAGCCGAAGCCTTCGTCGACGAACTTCGCGCCGTAGGTTGCGAACGACCCGGACACCGGCATGAACGCGGCCATTTCGCCGAGGCTCGTCATCAGGAAGTAGACCATCAGGCCGATCACCATGTACGCGAGCATCGCGCCGCCGGGGCCGGCCTGCGAGATCGACGCGCCGGATGCGACGAACAGCCCCGTGCCGATCGAGCCGCCGATCGCGATCATCCGTAGATGGCGGGCCTGCAACGCGCGGTGGAGGGACGGCTTCGCGGGCGGCGAGCCGGACGGACGGGACGAATCGGGGCGGGCATCTGAATGCATGGCGTGCGCTGGGCGCTGTCTCCGGGATTGTTTTTTCGGTGACGAAGCGCGACGCGTTGCCGGCCGCGGCCGGGTAGCGGTGATGCGGTGCGGAACGGGCCCGCTGAGCCGGGCCGTGGTGCGTGTCGCCTTCGTCGGTCGTCCGGCTGCCGTGGTGGCGGCCGGCGGCGCGCCGGGTGCGTTGCACCTCGACGTCGCACCGATTGTGTGTGCCCGGTGCACCGGCGGCAAACGATATTTCCGAACAGGGTGATGCGAGATGGTCATCAACTTGTGTCGTGTCGAGACACATCCGAGCGCCCGATTACGGGCTTGTGAAGCGTCCCATATCGGCACGGAAACGGGGGTGGCGGGCCTGCTTACTTCTTGCGTTTTTGGAATGAAGTCGTGAGTTAATATCAATAGCGGCCCGACTTGTGGCCATCGACAATGCGTTTCATGGATCGTGCCTCGCGAGGCTGGGGCGTGCCGTCCGGCCTGGCTTTCCTGCGACGGCGCAGCGCGATGCGCCGGATGGCGCACCGGGCCCGCCGCGCGGCGCATCCGCTTGCACAAGGCGCTCGAACGCGCTCCAATCGAATCACGCGGGCGGCGCTGCCGCCGCACCGATCAATCTGTCCCTGAAGAGGAAGTGATGCAATTCAACGACATTCTTGCCGCGCTCGACATCGATCTCGCCCAGTGGAAGGGCAACGCGCTGACCGCGCGTTCGCCGCTCGACGGCGCGACGCTCGCGACGCTGGCCGTCGACACGCCCGCCGACGCAGAACGCAAGATCGACGCCGCGCACGACGCATTCCTCAAGTGGCGCACGGTGCCGGCGCCGGTGCGCGGCGAACTCGTGCGCGTGTTCGGCAACGTGCTGCGCGAGCACAAGGCCGAGCTCGGCCGCCTCGTCACGCTCGAAGCCGGCAAGATCACGTCGGAAGGCCTCGGCGAAGTGCAGGAAATGATCGACATCTGCGATTTCGCGGTCGGCCTGTCGCGCCAGCTTTACGGCCTCACGATCGCGTCCGAGCGTCCGGGCCACCGGATGATGGAAACGTGGCACCCGATCGGCGTGTGCGGCGTGATTTCGGCGTTCAACTTCCCGGTCGCGGTGTGGGCGTGGAATGCGGCGCTCGCGTTCGTGTGCGGCGATTCGGTCGTGTGGAAGCCGTCCGAGAAGACGCCGCTCACCGCGATCGCGTGTCACGTGCTGCTTCAGAAGGCGCTGCGCGAGTTCGAGAAGACGCATCCGGGCGTCGCACCGGCCGAGCTGAGCCAACTGGTGCTCGGCATGCGCGATGTCGGCGAGGTGCTGACGGCGTCGAAGAAGGTGCCGGTCGTCAGCGCGACGGGCAGCGTGCGGATGGGCCAGGAAGTCGCGAAGGTGCTGAGCCAGCGCCTTGCACGCGGCATCCTCGAACTCGGCGGCAACAACGGGATGATCGTCGCGCCGAGCGCGGATCTCGACCTCGTCGTGCGCGCGGTCACGTTCGCGGCGGTCGGTACGGCCGGCCAGCGCTGCACGACGCTGCGCCGCCTGATCGTGCATCGCAGCCTCGTCGAGCAACTGCTGCCGCGCATCGAGAAGGCGTATGCGTCGGTGAAGGTCGGCAACCCGCTCGAGGAAGGCACGCTGGTCGGCCCGCTGGTCGATCGTGCGTCGTTCGACGCGATGCAGAAGGCGCTGGCCGACGCGCGCGAGCAGGGCGGCGAAGTGAAGGGCGGCGAGCGCGTGGACGTCGGTCACGCGGATGCGTACTACGTGCGTCCGGCCATCGTGCGGATGCCGAAGCAAACGGCGGTGGTCGAGCGTGAGACGTTCGCGCCGATTCTCTATGTGATGGTCTACGACGATTTCGACGACGCGATTGCCGTGCACAACGCGGTGCCGCAGGGGCTGTCGTCGGCGATCTTTACCAACGACATGCGTGAAGCCGAGCAGTTCATGTCGGCAGCCGGCAGCGATTGCGGGATCGTCAACGTGAACATCGGCACGAGCGGCGCGGAAATCGGCGGCGCGTTCGGCGGCGAGAAGGAAACGGGCGGCGGGCGTGAGTCGGGTTCGGATGCGTGGAAGGCTTATATGCGTCGCGCGACGAATACGATTAACTACAGCCGGCAGTTGCCGTTGGCGCAGGGGGTGAAGTTCGACGTATAAGTGCAGGCGCCCTGCTTGGGCGCTTCGACGGTCGAATGAAATGGGCCGGTTGCCGTGGAAGCGGTAACCGGCCCATTTCGCTTACTGCGTGGCGCGCGGCGCGCCGACCGATCGCGAGCGTACCCGCTCGATGGTCGACTTACGATTCGTGCCGCGTGGAACCATCGTTCGCCGGCATGTTCTGCACCACCAGCATCTGCGGGCTCGACAACGTAATCCCCGCCGCCCGCAACTGCTTGAGGATCTCGAACAGCAGATCGCTCTTCGTCGAACTCGCGATTCGCGGGCTCGACACGTAACCCGTCACGCTCAGCGTGATCCCGTCCGGCGTAAGCTGGCTGAACGTCACCGACGGCGCCGGCTTCTCGAGAATCGCCTGGTGCTCGCGATACGCATCGAGCAGCAGGTCGCGCACCTGCTCGGGATCGGTGTTCAGCGGGAACGTCAGCACCAGCGTCGCGACGCCCTGCGTGCTGTTGCCCATCGTCACGTTGCGCACGTTCTGCGAGATCAGTTGCGAGTTCGGCACGATCACGGTCGAGCGGTCGCTCAGCTGGATCTCGGTCGCGCGCACGTTGATGCGACGGATGTCGCCCTCGACGCCCGCGATGCTGACCATGTCGCCCACCTTCACCGGGCGCTCGGTCAGCAGGATCAGCCCCGACACGAAGTTCTTCACGATTTCCTGCAGGCCGAAGCCGATCCCCACCGACAACGCGCTGACGATCCACGCGAGATTGTTCCACCTGACGCCGAGCAGCCCGAGCGTCATCAGCACGAGCAACACGTAGCCGACGTTGGTGAACAGCGTGATCAGCGACACGCGCATGCCCGTATCCATGCCGAGCGCGGGCATGAACTCGCCGTCGAGCCAGCGGCGCAGCGAGCGCAGCAGGTACAAGCCGATCGCGAAGCCGATCACGGCGTTCATGATCCGGTCGGGCATGATGTTCAGGCTCTGCAGCCGCTGGCTGCCGATCATCGCGACCGCGCTGTCGAGCAGGTCGCTCGGCGTGGTGCCGAAGCCGCCGGTCAGCAGCGCGATCGCCGCGATCAGCATCAGCAGGCTCGTGCCGAAGCCGGACAGGACCGTACGCGCCTGGTCGAGGTGGCGGTCTTCGAGCGCGAACAGATGCTTGATCTGCTGGCCCGACGACAGGCTCGACGAGAACAGGCTTTCGCTCGCGTCGCGCGTCAACTGAATCAGGATGTAGGTCGCGCACAGCACGATCTCGAACCACACGAGCTCGTACGTGATGAAGCGCGCGACCGTGATGTAACCGATCAGGAGTGCGATCAACGAAGCGACGATCGCGAGCGTGACGCCGGCATGGATCAGGCCGGCGAGCGTCGAGCGTTGCTCGGGTGCCTCGCCTGCCGCCGCGAGTGCGCTGCGCGCGCGGTTCGCGCGCAACAGCGATGCGCCGACCGTCAGCGCGACGACGAGCGATACGATGCCGCGGCCGAGCAGCGTGACCGACAGGCTGGTATCGACGATCCGGTTGATCGATTCGAGCGTGCCCGACACCAGCAGCAGCGCGGCCAGGATGCTGGGGAACGGCTTCATCGCGAGCGCGACCGGGTCGGCGAGCGCAGGCAGTCGCCACGACGGATGCTTCGTGCAGAGCAGGGCGCGGCCGAGCCCTGCGATCAACGCGCACGTTGCGGCGAGTTTCGCGAACTGGTCCCACAGATCGGACAGCGACGGCGTGAGTTCGTAGTGGCGCGCGACGGCGAGGTAGAAAATCTGAATCGCGATGGCCGTCGAGAGGAAGGTCGACAGCGCGGTCGACAGCGCGAGCGCACTGCGGCGCAAGCGGGTGGGCGGCAGACGGTTCAGCGCGATCCACGCGAGCCCGCGCTCGATGAGCCGACGGCCGCCGAGCCATGCGGCGAATGCGGCGATCAGCAGCAGCGTGGTGATCGCCCGTTGCCCGGGGACCCACGACGAATGCAGCATGTCGAACAGTTCGCCGTTGAAATCATCGAGCCGCTGGCGATCGTCCGGCGCCAGGTGGAACAGCGGCAGCCAGAACTGCGCGCTGAAGATGCTGCCCGAACGGAACGCGAGCTGGTTCTTCAGCAGGCTGCGGTGCAGCTTCGCGAACTGCTCGGTCAGGTTCGCGAGACTCGCCTTCTGGTCGGCGGCCTGCTTCAGCGCGGCATCGATCTGCGTCTTGCGCGCGTCGAGCGCGGCCCGCTGCTTCGCGACGGCAGGCGTTTCCGGTGCGGCGCCCTCGGCCGGCGGCGGGCCGAGCACGTCGAGTTGCGCCTGGACCTGCGCGCGTTGCGGCGTGAGATCGCTCTGCAGTTTCGCGACATCGGTGCTCAGTTCCTGCGCCGAATCGTCGAGCGCGTCCAGCTCCTTGCTGTTGGACGTGGTCGAGGTCTGCTGCTTGATGCGGTCCAGCTCCGCCTGCATCTGTTTGAGCTGGGCGACGGCGTCGGGCAGCGAGATGGCCGGCACGGATGCGCCGACGCCGCTCGCGACGGGAGCGGAAGCGGCGGCCGGGAATGCCGACGCAGTCGCAATGGCCGCGAACTGCAGCAGCGCGATCAGCGCGATCCGGCGGGCGTACGTGGATAGTCGTTGTATGGACATGGAATGCTTACGATTTGCCGACAATGCCGGTTGCCGAAAGGCAGCCGGAAGCCGGTAGTTGGCCCGCTAGCATGTTACCGGGGCGCGGAGCGCGTGGTTGTACCGATTGCGTCTCGTCGTCCGCGGCGATATCGGCGGCGCGTGCCTGCGCGAAACAGCGCGGCAACCCCGTCGTTACCAGCCTGCGCGCGCGGCCGATGGCACCGGAGCGCCGCGCGGACGCGCTTTCCGTGCCCGACACACGGTTACGCAAGTTACACATTATCAGGCGGGAAAATGGGGCATCGGATTGTTTCGGCGCCTGGAACGCGTCCGGCCGGCTACCTTGCCCATGCGTCAAACGGGCGTGCCGGTACAATGCAGCGATCCGCCCGGCGGCGGTTCGGCGGACGACGCACAACACGACACGATCAGGAGACGCGCCCAAGATGGCCTCAACGGACAGCCTTTACCAGGCACCTGCCCAATCCCCCTCCATCGACCCCGGTTCCATTTCGGCCCGCCTCGACCGCCTGCCGGCGACGCGCAGCGTCTGGAAGCTCGTGGTGCTGCTGAGCCTCGGCTTCTTCTTCGAACTCTACGACCTGCTGTACAGCGGCTACATCGCGCCGGGCCTCGTGAAAAGCGGCATCCTTTCCGCGACCACGCACGGCCTGTTCGGCACCACCGGCGTCGCGAGCTTCATCGCCGCGCTGTTCTCCGGGCTCTTCATCGGCACGATCGCGTGCGGCTTTCTCGCCGACCGCTTCGGCCGCCGCGCGATCTTCACGTGGTCGCTGCTGTGGTACACGGCCGCCAACATCGTGATGGCGTTCCAGGACACCGCGGCGGGGCTGAACTTCTGGCGCTTCGTCGTCGGTCTCGGCCTCGGCGTCGAGATGGTGACGATCGGCACGTACATCTCCGAACTCGTGCCGAAGCAGATTCGCGGCCGCGCGTTCGCGTGCGAGCAGGCGGTGGGGTTCGTCGCGGTGCCGGTGGTCGCGTTCCTCGCTTACCTGCTCGTGCCGCACGCACCGTTCGGCCTCGACGGCTGGCGCTGGGTCGTGCTGATCGGCGCGCATGGCGCGCTGTTCGTGTGGTGGATTCGCCGCGAACTGCCGGAAAGCCCGCGCTGGCTCGCGCAGCAGGGCCGGGTCGACGAAGCCGACCGCATCATGTGCGCGCTCGAGGCGAAGGTGGAAGCCGAATACGGCCGGCCGCTGCCGCCGCCGGCACCGGCCGAACCCGTCCCGCCGCGCGGCAGCTTCCGCGACATGTGGGTGCCGCCGTATCGCAGCCGCACGATCATGATGACGATCTTCAACGTGTTCCAGACGGTCGGCTTCTACGGCTTCGCGAACTGGGTGCCGACGCTGCTGATCAAGCAGGGCATCACGATCACGTCGAGCCTGATGTATTCGAGCGTGATCGCGCTCGCGGCGCCGATCGGCCCGCTGATCGGTCTCGCGATCGCCGACCGCTTCGAGCGCAAGTCGGTGATCGTTGCGATGGCTGCGGCGATCGTCGTCTGCGGGCTGCTGTTCAGCCAGACGAAGGTGGGTGCTTTCCTGATCGTGCTCGGCATCGGCCTCACGCTGGCGAGCAACATCATGTCGTACAGCTTCCACGCGTACCAGGCCGAGTTGTTCCCGACGTCGATTCGCGCGCGCGCCGTCGGCTTCGTCTATTCGTGGAGCCGCTTCTCGGCGATCTTCTCGTCGTTCGTGATCGCGGCCGTGCTGCGCGGTTTCGGCACGTTCGGCGTGTTCGCGTTCATCGCGGGCGCGATGGTGATCGTGATGGCGGCAATCGGATGGATGGGGCCGCGCACGAAGGGCATCGCGCTCGAAACCATCTCGAAGTAGCGGGCAGGTGCGCACGCGTGTCGCACGGTTCGTTGCGGCATGCGTGCGAGGCGGTCACAGGTTTCCGGTTTGGGCCGTCCGGTCGCCAAGTTACTTTGTTGTGCGAATCAACCGGGAAGTGCGATCGAACCGGCTCGATCTCGCACGCGCTCGGCCGCAGACGAAACGTCAACACACGAGCTTGCCACGCTACGAATACGCAAGCGGCAACGAGTTGAAACAAAGCGTGACGAAGCGCAATTTCGCCGTGAAATCGCGATTTCCATCGCAGCCGATTCGCATATGGACGAGTAAAATGAAGGGCCTGACGACTCATTAGCAGCCATCGGAGCGCCCGCGTTGCATCGGCGAACGGCTCCGCCGCGAAGAGGCGTCGGCGCCGGGCGCACGCGATGCGCCGGACGTGTCGATGGCTTGCGCGGAAGATGCGCCGCTCGCAACAGCACGCTGCGGCGGCCGGATCGGCCGATGGCTTCGAACGTATGATTCTTGCCCACCTGGCGCGGCAATTTGCAAAGCCGCGTTGCCGTCACCGCGCAGTCGCCGCATACGTGTGGCTCGCTGCCGTGGTGTCGATTTCCGTTCTCGCCGAACGGCCTGCCTTCGCGGCATCCGACGCGCCGTCGTCTGCCGTGCAATCGTCATCCGGTGCGTCGCCCGCTTCGGCGGCCTCTCTCACGCATCCCGCTTCGTCCGCGCAGGCAGCGTCGGGCGCATCGGCCGCCGCGCCGACATCCGCCGCGTCACAAGCGAATCACGTGAATCACGCGGAACCCGCGAGCGCGGGATCGGGGGCGTCGGCCGCTTCCGCCGCGTCGGCCAGCGCGCCAGCATCGGCTGCCTCCGGCACGCCTGCCAGCGAGGCCGAGCCGGCTCCACCCACTCCGCCGCGCCGGCATCCGCCGTTGTCGGCCGAGGAGGCGCAGAACGCGACGACGCGCGCGCTCGACATGCGCAAGCGTTTCGCGCAGGAAGTCACGCGACGCCTGAACGTGCCGGCGAGCGAGCAGCGCGCGTATGGCGAGCGGCTCCAGCAAGCGCTCGCCGATGCGGATCTCGGCGATCTCGCAGGCGAATACGTCGCGATGGTCGACCGTACGCCGAACGTGCAGGCGCTGTTCATCTATTTCCGCGCGACGCCGGCCAATGCATGGCTGATGATCGGTGCATCGCCGGTCGGCACCGGGTTGCCGGGCCAGTACGACCATTTCCTGACGCCGCTCGGCGTGTTTCATCACTCGCCCGACACGATGGATTTTCGCGCGGAAGGGACGACGAACGAGAACGGTATTCGCGGCTACGGGCGCCGCGACATGCGCATCTACGACTTCGGCTGGGTGGACGGCGAGCGCGGCTGGGGCAAGGGCGGCGTGTCGCCGATGCGCTTCCAGATGCATGCGACCGATCCCGACCGGCTCGAGGCGCTGCTCGGCATCCGGCACTCGAAGGGGTGCGTGCGGATTCCCGCATCGCTGAACACGTTCCTCGACCGGCACGGCCTGCTCGACGACGATTACCAGGCTCGCGTGGAGGCCGGCAAGTCGCTGTGGGTACTGCGTCGCGATCGCGACGTCACGCCGATCGCGGGCCGCTATCTGGTCGTGATCGACAGCGCCCGCAAGACCCGCCCGGCGTGGTCGCCGATGCCGGGGCGCGGCGCATGGTCGAAGCTGCCGAAGGGTGGCGATACGGCGGATTGAGCGCCGGTGCGCCGAACGCGGGCGGCGCGAGGATGAGAATAAATCCGTTTTATCGAGATATAAAGAAAGCAAACTTTTATTATCCGATCCGGGTTCGTATAGTCGAGGCCAGTTTCGCGGAACCCTGCCGCGCCTGGACCACCACCGATCACACGACCCGCATGAAAACTCTCTACAAGCTCGCTCCGCTCGCGATGCTCGGCGCCTTCGCGACCCATGCCTGTGCGCAAAGCAGCATCACGCTGTACGGTCTCATCTCGGCCGGTGTCGGGTTCGCGACGAACCAGGGCGGCAAGAACGCGTGGCAGGCGCTGTCCGGCACGAACCAGAACCCGCGCTGGGGGCTGAAGGGCAAGGAGGATCTCGGGCAAGGGCTGTCCGCGGTGTTCCAACTCGAGAACGGCTTCAACGTGATGACGGGCACGGCCGCGCAGAACGGCCGCGAGTTCGGGCGCATGGCGTACGTCGGCCTGGCCGACCGCACTTACGGCTCGCTGACGTTCGGTCGCCAGTACGACGCGATCCACGACTACATCGGGCCCGTGATCATCGCGAGCAACGGCGTGAACATCGGCGACAACGACAACGGCTACAACGACATTCGCGTGCAGAACTCGGTGAAGTACGTGAGCCCCGTCTACTACGGGCTGAAGTTCACCGCGCTGTACGGCTTCAGCAATGCGACCGGTTTCGCGAACAACAGCGCGTACAGCTTCGGGCTCGGCTACGAACGCGGCCCGCTGCGCTGGAGCGCGGTCTATGCGCAGTACAACCATCCTTACAGCGCGACGAACCAGGACGGCGCGATTGCGAACGACTACGCGTCGCCGCTGCTGATCTTCAGCAAGAGCGCGATGACGCCCGCCGCGTATGCGAGCCGGCAGCGGATCGCGGGCACGGGCGGCTTCTACACGATCGGCCGCGCGCAGTTCGCCGCGATGTTCACCGACGTGCGCTACGATTACCTCGACAATTCGCACCTGCACCTGCAGAACCTCGGCGTGAACGTCGTCTACACGATGACGCCGCAGCTCTTTCTGGGCGCCGCGTATGCGTTCACGAACGGCAAGTACGACGTGATCGACAAGCGTCCGAGATGGCATCAGGTGAACCTGCAGGCCGACTACTTCCTGTCCAAACGCACCGACGTCGCGCTGACGGTGATCGCGCAACAGGCGGCCGGCGACGCGGATCATGCGCAGATCTTCGCGTATGCGCGTTCGACCGGCACGCGCCAGATGATGGCGACGCTCGGCGTCCGGCACGTCTTCTGAGCACCCGACCATGAGCCATCCGATCGCATCCCGCCGCACCTTCCTGAAACTGTCCGCCGCGCTGGCCGGCACCGCGCTGCTGCCCGAAACGGGCGCATTCGCGGCCGGCGACGCTGCCGCGCGCCGCACGGTGATCATCGATACCGATCCGGGGCAGGACGACGCCATCGCGATCCTGTTCGCGCTCGGCGCGCAGGACCGGCTCGACGTGCGCGCGCTGACGGCCGTGGCGGGCAACGTGCCGCTCGACCTGACCGAACGCAATGCGCGGATCGTCCGCGACTGGGCCGGCCGCACGACGACGCTGCCGGTGTATGCGGGCTGCCCGCGCCCGCTCGTTCGCGAGCTCGTGACGGCCGCGAACGTGCACGGCAAGACGGGGCTCGAAGGCGTCGAACTGCACGCGCCGCGCGCACCGCTCGCCGCCGGTCACGCGGTGTCGTACCTCGTCGATACGCTGAGCCGCGCGGCGCCCAACAGCGTGACGCTGTGCGCGCTCGGCCCGCTGACGAACATCGCGACCGCGCTGGTCGAAGCGCCGCAGATTCGCGCCGCGCTGCGCGATATCGTGCTGATGGGCGGCGCGTTCTTCGAGCGCGGCAACATCACGCCGGCCGCCGAGTTCAACGTCTACGTCGATCCGCAGGCGGCCGACGTCGTGTTCGGCAGCGGCGTGCCGATCGTCGTGCTGCCGCGCGACGTCGCGGTGAAGGCGCCGATCACGCCGGCGCGCGTCGCACCGTTCCGCGCGCTCGGCAACCGCTGCGGCGCGATCGTCGCGGACATCATGGAGGCGGAGCTCGCATACAACAGGAAGCGGCGCGGGATCGACGACGCGCCGATGTACGACCCGACGGCCGTCGGCTATCTCGTCGATCCGACGCTGTTCGGCGGACGCAAGGTGAATGTGGTGGTCGAGACGACCGGGCAGTGGACGCTCGGCGAGACGATCGTCGACTGGAACGGGCGCAGCGGCCGTGCGGCGAACGCGACGTGGATCAACGAGGTCGACGCGGACCGCTTCTACGCGACGCTCGTCGCGCGCATCGCGAAGCTGCCCTGAGCGCGCTCGGCAAGCGCGGCGAACGCGGCATCAGATGTGCTTCGCAATCCATTCGCGGCACGCGCGCACGTGCGGGCCGCGATCGTCGGCAGCGAGCGAGATCAGCGAGATCGCGCGCGTGACGCGCGGTTTGTCGACGCGTAGTGCGACGAGTTCGGGATCGTGCAGATGCATCGTGTAGAGGCTCGGCAGCACGGCGATCGCGAGGCCGTTGCGCGCGAGCGCGTAGAGCGGCTCGGTGTATTCCATCCGGTACGTGACGTTCAGGCGGAGCTTCCCGGCGCCGCCGGTGCGATGCAGCGATTCGCTGACGCTGCCGCGCACGAACACCGCGAGTTCGCGATCGACGAGCTTCGCCCACGTGACGCTCTTCGCGCGGGCGAGCGGATCGTCGTGCCGCACGACGATCACGATCTCGTCCTCGAACAGCTGCCGGTAGCGCAGCGTGCCGTCGTCGGTGTCCGGTTCGCGCACGCCGATGCCGAGGTCCGCGACGCCGTCGCGCACCGCTTCGACGAGCGCGCTGTTCGGCAAATCGGTGAGCGTGAAGCGCAACGTCGGATGCGTGCCGCGCAATGCGTTGAGCGCGGGCAGCAGGCGGCCCGCGACCGACGGAATGAACGCGATGCGCACGGTCTGGATGCGTTCGCCGATGAGCCGCGTCATGTCGTCGAAGGTGCCGCGCGCCTGGTTGAGCAGGCGTTCGGCGAGCGGTAGCACGGCTTCGCCGGCAGTGGTCAGCGTGAGTCGATGGGCGGTGCGTGCGAACAGGCGGCCGCCGAGCAGGAACTCGATCTGGCGGATCGACGCGGTGAGCGCCGGCTGCGTGAGCGACAGCGCCTGCGCGGCTTGAGTGAAGCTGCGCGCATGCGCAAGGACGACGAAGTGCTGGACCTGCCGCAGCGTGAGCGCGGGGAGCAGCGACGAGCGGTCGGACATCGGGCAATAACGGTCGGGATGCGGTACGCGGCAGTATAAGGCCGCGCTGCACGAACCGACACGGGACAATATTCGGAATCACAGGAGAACCACCATGTCAGCGACTGACACGATGCCGGCGCGCGCGCCGGCCAACTGGCTCGAACGCCGCTTCGCGCTCGCCGCGCGCGGCACGAGCGTGCGTACCGAGACGATCGCGGGCGTCACGTCGTTCCTCGCGGCCGCGTACCTGCTCGTCGTGATCCCGTCGCTGCTGGCGACGGGCGGGATGGAGCGCGGCGCGGCGACGACCGCGACGATCGTCGTGTTCGTGCTGTTCACCACGCTGATGGGGCTGTACGCGAACCTGCCGTTCCTCGTCGGCCCCGGCATCGGCGGCTCGGTGATCATCGGCGTGACGCTCGCGACGACCGAGCACGTCGGCTGGCAGACGGGCCTCGGCATCGCGTGCGTGTCGGGCGTGCTGTTCTTCCTGCTGACGATCCTCGGCGCGCGCGGCGTCGTGGTGCGGCTGATTCCGGTGCAGATCAAGCTCGGCCTCGGCGCGTCGATCGGGCTGTTCGTCACGATGCTCGGGCTGCGCAATGCGGGGATGGTCGTCGCGAACGCGAAGACCAACGCGTTCGCGCTCGGCGACTTCTCGCGGCCGGGCGCGCTCGTCGCGCTGATCGGTCTCGCGACGGCGATCGTGCTGCAGGCGCGCAAGGTGCCCGGCGCGATCCTGATCGCGATCCTCGTCGCGGCCGCGGCCGGCGTGCCGCTCGGCGTCACGCATCTGCCGGTGTCGTTCGTGTCGCTGCCGCACAGCATCGCGCCGATCGCGTTCAAGCTCGATATCGGCAGCGCGTTGAGCCTGGCCGCCGCGCCGTACCTGTTCGCGTTCTTCGCGGCGGAATTCTTCTCGACGCTCGGCACCGCGCTCGCGGTCGGCGCGAAGGCGAACCTGCTCGACGAACAGGGCAACCTGCCGAACATCAACCGGCCGTTCCTCGTCGATTCGCTCGCCGCGACGCTCGGGCCCGTGCTCGGCATTCCGGCGCTGACCGCGCTGATCGAATCGGCTGCAGGCGTCGAAGCCGGCGGCCGCAGCGGGCTGTCGTCGCTGGCGGCGGCCGTGCTGTTCGCCGCGATGTTGCTGTTCGTGCCGGTCGCGCTCGCGATCCCGAAGGAGGCGACCGCGCCGGCGCTGATCCTGATCGGGCTGTCGATGTTCGCGACGATCCGTCATACGCATTTCGACGACTTCACCGATGCGCTGCCCGTGATGTCGATGGTACTGCTCACGCTGATGTCGAACAGCTTCGGCACCGGCATTGCCGGCGGGCTGCTGTGCTACGTGCTCGTCAAGCTGCTGGCCGGCCGCTGGCGCGACGTGTCGTGGGGGCTCGTCGTACTCGCGATCCCGCTCGGCTATTACTTCTGGACCGTCGTGAAGCCGCACTGAGAGACGGCTTGCGCGACGCATCGCACTACCGCAAAAGAGACTGACATGAAGGGAACACCAGGCAACGTCCCGGCCGCGCGCACGGGCATCGAGATCACGCCGGCCCATCGGGCCTTCTTCCACGCGTTGCCGAAGGTCGAGCTGCATTGCCACCTGCTCGGCGCGGTGCGGCACGATACGTTCGTCGCGCTGGCCGAACGCAGCGGCGCGCCGATCGAGCGTGCGGAGATCGACGCGTTCTACGCGCGCGGCGAGAAGCCGGTCGGCGTGCTGCACGTGCTGCGCGCGCTCGACCGGTATCTGCTGACGCAACCCGACGACCTGCGACGAATCGCATACGAGTATCTGGAAGACGCGGCCGCGCACAACGTGCGGCACGCGGAATTCTTCTGGAATCCGACGGGAACGGTGCGGGTATCGGGCATCGCGTATGCGGACGCGCAGGCCGCGATCGTGACCGCGATCCGCGATGCCGCGCGCGATTTTCGAATCGGCGCGCGCCTGATTCCGAGCATCGATCGCGAGCAGGATCCCGATGAAGCGGTTGCGGTCGTCGAGTGGATGAAGGCGAATCGCGCGGACGAAGTCGCGGGGCTCGGCATCGACTATCGCGAGAACGACCGGCCGCCCGAGCTGTTCTGGAAGGCGTACCGCAATGCACGCGCGGCCGGCTTTCGCACGACCGCGCATGCGGGCGAATTCGGGATGCCGTGGCGTAACGTCGAGACGGCCGTCGATCTGCTGCAGGTCGACCGTGTCGATCACGGCTATACGATCGTCGACAATCCCGAGCTGTGCGCGCGCTACGCGGAGCGCGGGATTGTGTTTACCGTTGTGCCGACGAATTCGTACTATCTGCGCACGCTGCCGCCGGAGCAGTGGGCCGAGCGGCATCCGATGCGCAAGATGCCCGGCCTCGGGTTGAAGATTCATCCGAACACGGACGATCCGACGTTGCACAAGGTCGATCCGAGCGAGGCGTGGGAACTGATGTTCAGTCATTTCGGCTTCACAGTGGCCGACTTGAAGCAGTTCATGCTGAACGGGATCGACGGCGCGTGGGTCGACGATGCAACGAAGGCTGCGTGGCGTGCCGCGTGGTCGCCGGAGTTCGATGCGCTCGCTGCAGCGCTTGCGGCGGGTTGAGCGCGTTTCCTGGCTCAGCCCTTCGCCGGCACGATCAACGGAAGAACCGCAGCCAGTCGAACAGGCCTGAATGCTGCGCCGCACGCCGCCTCGGCGCCGGTGCGCTGCGCGGCCGGAAGTCCGGCGAGAACTGCACGTGCGGATCGATCGCATGCGCGCGCAGCGCCGCATCGTAGAACGATCCGACGATCGGCAGCGCGCTGTGCGCGCCCGCGCCCCAGTAGTCGCTGCGCAGCGTCACGCTGCCGTCGTCGAAGCCGACCCACGCGCCGGCCACCAGTTGCGGATGCATCAGGATGAACCAACCATCCGTGTTGTCCTGCGTCGTGCCGGTCTTGCCCGCGACGTCGATCCGAATTCCGTAGCGCGAGCGGATGTCGGCGCCGGTGCCGTAATCCACGACGCCGCGCATCGCGTCGACGAGCGTCTGTGCCGCGGCCACCGGTAACGCACGCTCGGGCGGCGCACTGCCGAACGCGGCGAGCACCTTGCCGTCGCGATCCTCGATGCGCGTGATCATCTGCGGCGCGACGTACACGCCGCGGTTCGCGATCGTGCCGTACGCGGACACCATTTCCTTCAGCGTGACAGGGCTCGTGCCGAGCGCGAGCGACGGCACCGCGTCGAGCGGGCTGTCGCGCACGCCCATCGCGCGCGCGAGCTGTGCGACCTTCGCGGCGCCTTCGTGCTGCATGACCTGCGCGGTGATGCGGTTGCGCGACAGCGCCAGCCCGTCGCGCAGCGTCATCGGCTCGCCGGTCGGCGGCTCCGCATCGGTCGGACGCCACACCGAGTGCGCGTCGATCGGGATCGCGACGGGGCGGTCGACGAACGTGTCGCCCGGCCGCATCCCGTCCGCGAACGCGGCCGCATAGACGAACGGCTTGAAGGTCGAACCCGGCTGGCGCCGCGCCTGCGCGACGTGATCGAACGGCGCGCTGCCGAAATCGGGGCTGCCGACCCATGCGCGGATCGCGCCGTTGCGCGGATCGATCGCGACGAAGCCGGCTTGCACCAGCGTCTTGCGCTCGCACAGCGCCCGCATGAATGCGCGATTCGCGCCGAGCTGCTTCAGCGCAATCCCGTCGGCGAGCCCGGTGTCGCGTGCCTGCCGATACTCGGGCGTCTGGCGCATGAAGCCGCGGAACAGATCGTTGCGCAGCCCGCAGCCGGCCGGCCCGCGCCACGCGCCGTCGGCGATCGCCTGCAGCCGTTCGGTCTGCCGCGTCAGCGCCTGCGTGGCCATATCCTGCAGTCGCGCGTCGAGCGTCGTGCGCACGACGAGGCCGTCCGAGTAGAGATCGTGGTCGTTGCGGTCGGCCCACGCGATCAGCCACTTGCGCAGTTGCACCGCGAAATGCGGCGCGAGGCCCGGCTGCGCCGTCTGCGGCTCGAAGTCGACGCGCAGCGGCTGGTGCTGCAGTTTCGCGAGTTGCCGCGGCGACAGCATGCCCATCTGCGCCATCCGGCCGAGCACGATGTTGCGCCGCTGGACCGCGCGTTCCGGATTCAGCACCGGATTGTAGTAACTGTTGCCCTTCAGCATCCCGACGAGCGTCGCGCTTTCCGCGATGTCGAGCTGGTCCGCCGACTTGCCGAAGTAGGTGCGCGCGGCCATTTCGACGCCGTAAGCGTTGTACAGGAACGGCACGGTATTCAGGTAGGTTTCGAGAATCTCGTCCTTGCTGTACACCGATTCGATCTTGAACGCGGTGATCAGCTCCTTCATCTTGCGCGTGAGCGTCGGCGCGCGGCCGACTTCGTCGGGATACAGGTTGCGTGCGAGCTGCTGCGTGATCGTCGAGCCGCCCTGGCGGCTGCCCGAGAACGTATGCAGCCCGGCCGCGAGCGTGCGGCGCCAGTCGATGCCGTGATGCGCATAGAAGCGGTGATCCTCGGTCGCGATCAGCGCGTCGACCATGTGCGGCGAGATCTGCTTGAGCGGCACCCATTCGCGGTTCACGGGCCGGAATTCGGCGATCAGCTGGCCGTCGGCCGACAGCACACGCGCGGGGCGGTCGATGCGCGCCTTGCGGATGTCGCCGTTGCTCGGCGTGAACGGAACGAACGCGAGCAGGACCAGCAGGCCCAGCACGGGAATCGCGGCGAGCGTCAGCGTCACGCCGCGCCGGGTCGGATGGCGCAGGCGATGCAGCGCGCCGGCGCACGGTGCGCGCACGCGCGTGCGGCACGCGGCGGCGAGCGGCGCGACACGGGCGCGGCAACGGAGCCACGCATCTCGGAGAAACGGCACGAAGCGATTCAAGGCGGCAGGGGCGCGGAACGAAGACGCGCGATCCTAGCAAACGGAACCCGCGCGCCGGCCGCCGAAACGGCCGTTTGCTTGCAGGATTTACAGACGATTACGTTTGTTGCCCGCCGCCAACCTTTTATCGCGCGCGGGGCCGCGATTCCACCGACGAAACCACGTCCGCGAGCCGCTGCGCGGCCGCTTCCATCTGCGCGCGGCCGAATCCGCCGAAGCCGAGTACGAGCCCGGGGCGCGCCGTGCCGGGCGCGAACATCGGCGACACCGCACGCACCGCGACACCGGCCCGGGCGGCGCGCGCGACCACGTCGAGATCGTCGATGCCCGCCGCGAGCCACAGCACGACGTGCATCCCCTGGTCGCCCGGCTGTACCCACGCGCGCTCGCGCGGCAGCCGCGCGCCGAGCGTGTCGATCAGCAGCGCGCGCTGTTCCGCATAGACGCCGCGCACGCGGCGGATGTGGCGATCGAGATGGCCTTCGGCGATGAACGTGGCGAGCACGTGCTGGTCGGCGGTCGGCGCGTGGCGGTCCATCAGCGCGCGCGCGCCGCAGAACGCGGGCACGAGATCGTCGGGTGCGATCACGTAGCCGAGCCGCAGCGACGGAAACAGGATCTTGCTGAAGGTGCCGAGATAGATCACGCGGTCGGGCGCGAGGCCCTGCAGCGACGGGAACGGATAGCCTTCGTAGCGCAATTCGCTGTCGTAGTCGTCTTCGACGACCCATGCGCGGTGCGCGCCCGCCCATGCGAGCAGCGCATTGCGCCGCGCCATGCTCAGCGGCATGCCGAGCGGGTACTGGTGCGACGGCGTGACGAACGCGGCGCGCGCATCGGGCGCGAGACGCACGCCCGCGTCGACGTCGAGGCCGTCGGCGTCGACCGGCACGCGCACCATCGCGTCGCGCCGCCCGGTGCTTTCGAGCAGCGCGGTGATGCCGCGATAGGCCGGATTCTCGACCCACGCACGATCGTTCTCGCCGAGCAGCACCTGGCTCGCGAGATGCAGCCCCTGCTGCGTGCCGCTCGTGATCACGACCTGGCCGGCATTGCAGCGCACCGAGCGCGACCGGCGCACGTAATCGGCGATCGCCTCGCGCAGCGGCAGCGCGCCTTGCGGATCGGCATAGCCGGACGGCGCGCCGGCGCCGCGGGCGCGCAGGCGATTGCCGAGCCGGCGCCAGATGTCGTCGGGCGCGGTGAGGCCGACCGGCACCGAGATCGCGAACGGCATGGCCGGCAGCGGACTGAATTCGTGGGCGATCCGCGCGAAGGTGGCGGCGGGCTCGGGCAGGCCGTCGCGCACCGGGCGCCGACGCCGGGCGGGCGGCTCGGGCTCGGTGCCGGGCGCCGCCTCCGCGAGCGCGTTCGCGACCCGCGTGCCCGCGCCGCCGCGCGATTCGAGAAAGCCTTCGGCGACGAGCTGCGCATACGCATCGACGACGGTGCCGCGCGCCACCTGCAGCGACGCGGCCAGCAGCCGTGTGGAAGGCAGCGCGTCGCCGGGCCGGACGTCGCCGCGGCGCACCGCGTCGCGCAGCGCCTGCGCGAGCTGGCGGCTCAGGTCGCCGGCTGCGCGGTCGAGCGCGCCGAGCGACGGGATTTCGACGATCCGGGCCGTTCTTGCCATGATTCTGGTCTGCTGAAATTGTTTTAAACCGGCTCTACAGGATAAACCAGTTTGCAGCCACAATCGAACCATGACGGGCCAGCACCCGCGCCATTTCCCACCCCGTACGACCGTGGAGCCGACATGTACATTCCTGCCGATTACAACGAGCCCAACCCCGACGCGCTGCGCGAGCTGATCGTGCAGCATCCGTTCGGCAGCCTGATCACGCACGGCAAGAACGGGCTCGACGCGATCCATATTCCGTTCGTGCTGATGCCCGACGAGGACGGCGGGCTCGGCGAACTGCACGCACACGTCGCGCGTGCGAATCCGGTCTGGCAGGACGTCGCGGACGGCGACGAGGTGCTCGCGATCTTCCGTGCCGGCGACGCATACATCTCGCCGGGCTGGTATCCGAGCAAGCAGGCGACGCACCGGGAGGTGCCGACGTGGAACTACCGGGTCGTGCATGCGCACGGCCGCATCACGGCGCGCGACGACGAGAAGTTCGTGCGCGGCGTGGTCGCGCGGCTGACGCGCACGCACGAAGCGTCGCAGCCGGTGCCGTGGAAAATGGGCGACGCGCCGCAGGACTTCATGGACGGGATGCTGCAATCGATTGTCGGGCTGCAGATCAAGATCACGCAGCTCATCGGCAAGCGCAAGCTCGGGCAGAACAAGCCCGAGGCCGATATTCGCGGCGCGGGCGAAGCGCTGGTCGCGAACGGCAATCTCGCGATCGGGGAGGCGATGCTGGCGGAAGCCGACTACAAGAACGAATAACTGGGCGGCCGCCAGATGAGGGCGGCCGTCGCTGAGATCAGATATGCAGTATGCGTACGCTCAGGAATGTCAAAAGCCAATGTATTGAGACGGCGATTGCAAAATATCCGAAGATGACTTCCGGGCGACGGCGGCGAGCGAACAGGCCGAAACCCAATGCTGCAAAGATGGCGGGTGGTCCGAACACATGGATAAACAGCAAGAGAGTCGAATGAAGGGTGGGGGCGCATGCGTCAACACCACCACCGCATTCGCCAGGGTGAGGTGCACAAAATCGTGCAAAACTGGCGCATATGCGCGCGTCTATCGCCGCCCATACAACGACGCTGATAAAGCCAGAGATAGCGAAAGCGACTGCGGCGAGAAAGCGTCGCATCATTTGATTTCCCAAAAATGGATCTGTTTAGCGTTGCGGAGGTCGGACCAACCAAAATCTGTTCCAGGCAAGAACGCCTGAAAACCGAAGGCCCGGCCAAACGTTGCTACAACACCGGGTATGCTGCTGACGGTTAGTCGTGATCCGCTCCATAAATCTATATGGCCACCACTCGCGTTCTCGGCCGATTCGCCACTGCGCGTCCAGTATCTTGAGAAGTGGATGATGCCGGTGCGGCCTTTGACCTTCGACTCCCAATCCTTCCCAGTAATGTTTTCGGCTTTAGGAAGACCTGCGAACGGCTGTAGCTGCAACCATGCACCCAGCTCATCAGCACGTGTTGCGGTGGGCTTCCCGTCAAGCAAGATACGGCCGATCGTCTTTGCGCCCGACATCGGTTTGACGTTCCTTGCATTGAACGACTTCATTCCGATACCGACACGGTGCAGAGTTACGCTAAGGCGAATGGCGCATTGATTGGCATACGTCGGATCGCGGTACGGATTGCCGGACGGGAAGTTATCCCAAAGCTCTTTGAAGGCGACTCCTGCTAATGGCACCTCTTTCTCAGAATCTTTCGTGTCGGTAGTCCGGATTTTCGTGGGCTCGGTGTGTGGCATCGGTTACTCCCCGTTTCGCTTTGACAGCGCGTCATCACCCCAGTAGACGGTGTAATCGCTTGCCTCGTTACCGGTATGGATGCGGGGAAGTTTTCCGCTTGAATCAAGACGCCCGAAATGCATACGACCGTCAGACGTTTCGATATAGTAGGGCAATCCTTCCGTTACCTCCTTGGTCGCCCTTACCCGCTCGTCGAAAGCGCCTTTCCTGATCGATGTGATTCCGCCTGTCAGCGTGCGGCTCGAAATGACTTCCCCGAGACCTTTTATCCCGTCATTGCACCAAGCTTCGCCGGCAAGCAATGCAACGATGTGCGGTGGAGTAGCGCAGTCGCACAGGACGACGTCGTTATCCAGCGCGACCTCTCCCCGAAGCTTGATCCGGTATGGGCCGCCGGCTTTTGCGATGGTGCCGACTTTTTGGCACACGATACAGAATGCGTTACCCCCGATCAGGGCGGCTTGATGCCCGTGTACAAGAAACGGCGGGCCGTCGTATGCGTTAACCGTCCCACCGCTTGAAAGACTATCGCCCACGACTGCAATTCTTCTTTTCATTGATCGGCCCTCTCGGAAAGCCGTCATCGTAGCCGTGTCGCGCAATAGCGCATCTCGATATTGATAGGGTTCCTTGAACCACGCACGTTTAAAGCGGTAATTGTCAGGAGGAAACACACCCACTGCGACTCATGCATCCCAGGTGGGTGGGTTTGACGTTTCCGAATTAGTTTCCCCGCGGCTGCATACCATCTATTGCTGTCGTGCTCGACCTTCTCCCGCCTGCGCAAGCGCCCCCCGAATCGCGGCCTCCGTCTTGTCGTACCCGCCTTCGCCATACCGCGTATAGACGATCTTGCCGTTCGCGTCGATCAGGTACAGCGCGGGCCAGTACTGGTTGCCGTACGCGCGCCACGTGTCGTAGCGGTTGTCCTGCGCGACCGGATACCGGATGTCGAAGCGCCTGATCGCATCGGCCACGTTCCTCGCGTCGCGTTCGAACGGATATTCCGGCGTATGCACGCCGACCACGACGAGCCCCTGGTCGCGATACTTCCGATACCAGTCGTTCACGTACGGGATCGTATTGATCTGCTCTAGAAATCCTGGACACAAATGAGTGTTAGTGTTTCGGAGGCAATTTTCCCAATAGGAACGGGAGGTT
>NZ_LPDI01000069.1:0-516 GCF_001528895.1 Burkholderia sp. MSMB1078WGS
TCCTAAATCGACTGAATGTCAAAGTGGGCAGCGGCGTAACGCGCACTGCAGTTCCACACTTCGACACCGTCGCGGATAAAGGTGGCCCATCCAGCCGTGACGATCATCTCCGCGTGCGGAAATACGTCGTCATGCCCATTCGCCAAAGCGGCAAAGACCGTCCGCTCACGACAAATCGCCAGGTAGTTTCCATCCGATAACGTCGACGGCGTCGTGCTCAACGATCAAGGCCGCTCACTGCTCGATCAAAAACCGATCGCGGTTCTTCGCGCTTGCAATCCATTGCGGAGCCTTGCCGCGCCCGCTCCAGGTCTTGCCGGTTTTCGGATCCCGATACTTCGGCGCGACCGGCGCACGCTCGCCTGATGCCACGGCACGGCGTCGTCCGAAAACTTGCTCGGCCGTGATCCCATATTCGGCGATCTGCTCGCGCATCGTCGTGATGATGCTGTCGAGCTCGGCGAGCCGTGCTTCTTCCGCTTGCTGTGCCAGTGCGTCAGCTTGAGCCTTGAGTTC
>NZ_LPDI01000070.1:0-85127 GCF_001528895.1 Burkholderia sp. MSMB1078WGS
TTCTTCGCGTGCGCGGAGGACGATATCGCCGCCACGACCGCGTTGCTGACGGTGGTCGACGGGAAGATCGTGTGGGGTGCGGGGCCGTTCGCATCGCACGACGCGCCGATTCCGCCGGCGATGCCGGACTGGTCGCCGGTGCGCGAGTTTGGCGGCTATGGCGGCTGGGGCGCGACGCAGCGCAACGGCGCGCCGTTGCAGCGCGCGGCGGCGGCTGCCGTGGCGTGTGGCTGCGCGAATGCATGCACCGTTCACCAGCATGCGCACGCGAGCGCATGGGCAAGTGCGTTGCCGACGTCGGACGCGAAGGGCTTCTGGGGCGCGTTCGGCTGTTCGTGCTGGGCGGTCTGACATGGCGATGCATACCACCACGTGCGACTCCGCGGCATGGGTCCGCACGCGGGTGTCGCCGCCGTGGGTGCTGCCGGTGGGCCGCCGAGTTCTGGAACATGACACGCATCGCGCGCTTCATGGCCCTTGACGCATTTTTCGACGATCCGGGACCGATCGGCGGGCTCGTCCTCGTCACCGTGCTCGACGATGGACGAGACCCCGCTCGCAGCGGTCCCGCCATGCGGTGATGTCGCGACGACCGTGCCGAAGCGATGCGTCTGCTCCGTCTGCCGCCGCGCGGCAAGCCGCGCGTCCGCTTGCGTCGCACGCTGCCGCGCGCGATGCGCGTGTTTCCCGCCTGTCGTCCGGGCCGCCCGGACGAGCAGCCTGCATCCCGCTGAATCCGAATCCGCGCGCGGCGCCGGGCCGCGCGCGTCACCATCAAGGAGAAAATCGATGAGTTCACTGAATCTGCGCAACCTGCTGCGCATGACCGCCGCGTCGTCGGCCGTGCTCGCCGCGCTGCTGGCCGGCGTGCCGGCGTTCGCCGACGAAACCCACCTCGACGACATCGCGTCGCCGGCCGCCGCGGCGCGCTTCCCCGCGATTGCGGTCGGCCCGCAGTACGACACGACGCACGTGTGCGTCGCACCCGAAGACTTCGACCGCTTCACCGACAGCTTCGTCGCGACCTTCGGCGGCAAGAAGTCGAAGCAGGGCGTGTTCCAGGTCACGCCGACGCCGAGCCAGACGATGTCGCAGCTCGTGCTGACGCCGGTCGGCACGATCTCGGTATTCGGTTTCAAGACGCCGATCCCGTATCCGTTCTGCGAGGAACGCACCGGCTATCTCGTGACCGACATGGACGTCGCGGTGAAATCGGCGCGCGCGCATGGTGCGGACATCGTCGTGACGACGTTCCCGGATCCGATCGGCCGCGATGCGATCGTCCGCTGGCCGGGCGGCGTGAACATGCAACTGTACTGGCACACGCAGGCGCCGAACTACGACCCGCCGCAGACGGTGCCGGAGAACCGCGTGTACGTATCGCCGGAAAGCGCGAGCAAGCTCGCACGCAACTTCGCCGCGTTCTCGCATGGCAAGATCGTGTCCGACGTGCGCCATGCGCCGGGCATCGAGATCGGCCGGCCGAACGATACCTACCGCCGCATTCGCATCGAATCGGGCTTCGGCAAGATGACCGTGCTCGCGACCGACGGCCACCTGCCGTACCCGTTCGGGCGCGAGATGACGGGCTATGAAGTCGCCGATCTCGCCGCGACGCTGAAGCAGGCCGAAGCCGCGGGCGTGACGGTGCTCGTGCCGCCGTTCAAGTCGGACGGCCGCGACGCGGCGCTCGTGCAGTTCCCGGGCGGCTACGTCGCCGAAATCCACGCGCGGTCGAAATGACGGTGCGCCGGCCGATGAAGCGATCGTGGCGCGGCGCGTTGCCGTGCGTCGTGCTGGCGGGCGGCGCCGCGTTGCACGCGGGGTCGGCCGTCGGCGCCGAGGCCGACGCCAATGGAGCGGCGGCCGGCGCGGCCGCGTCGCCGGCCGCTGCCGCGGCGTCGTGCACCGCGAAACGTCCGACGGTGTCGTTCAACCGCTGGCAGGAGGACTGGTCGGCGCTCGCGAATCCGTGCGTGCCGCGCAAGCCGTTCGACGCGCTGAAATACATACGGCTCGGCGACGACCCGTCGACCTACCTGTCGCTCGGCGCGAACCTGCGCGAGCGCTTCGAGCTGAACAATGCACCGCTGTTCGGCCTCGGCGCCGCGCACGACGACAACTACGTGATCCAGCGCGCGAACGTACATGCGGACCTGCGCTATCGCGGGCATCTGCAGGCATTCGTGCAGTTCGTCGATGCACGGCCGTTCGGCAAGGACACGGTCGGCCCGGTCGACAAGGATCAGCTCGACCTCGAGCAGGCATTCGTCGCGTACGTCGACCAACTGGGGCCCGGCACGTTCAAGACGCGGATCGGCCGGCAGGAGATGGCGTTCGACTTGCAGCGTTTCGTGTCGGTGCGCGACGGCCCGAACGTGCGGCAGGCATACGATGGACTGTGGACCGATTACGAAATCGGCAAATGGCGCTTGATCGGCTATGTGACGCGCCCGGTGCAGTATCGCAATGCGGCCGTGTTCGACGACGTGTCGAACCGGCACCTGCGATTCGACGGCGTGCGCGTCGAGCGCAACGGAACCGGGCCCGGCGATCTGTCCGCGTACTGGTCGCGCTATACGCGCGACAACGCGCGCTATCCGGATGCATCCGGCACCGAGCGGCGCGACGTGTTCGACATGCGCTACGCAGGCAAGACCGATGGGGTCGACTGGGACGTCGAGGCGATGCTGCAGACCGGCCACGTCGGGCAGGACACGGTCGGCGCATGGGCGTTCGGCGCGCTGGGCGGCTACACGTTCGCGAAGACGGCCGGCACACCACGCATCGGCATCCAGGTCGACGGCGCATCGGGCGACGCGCATCCGGGCGACCGGCGCGTCGGCACGTTCAACCCGCTGTTTCCGAACGGCTATTACTTCACGCTCGCCGGCTACACCGGATACAGCAACCTGATCCACGTGAAGCCGTCGCTGACGTTCAAGCCGGCCAGCTCGGTGACGGTGCTCACCGCGGTCGGCTTCCAGTGGCGGCAGACGACCGCCGACGCGATCTACGGGCAGGGGATGTCGGCGGTGCCGGGCACGGCCGGCAAGGGCGGCGCGTGGACCGGGATGTACGCGCAGGCGCGCGTCGACTGGCTCGTGAACGCGAACGTCGCGCTCGCGCTCGAGGCCGTGCACTTCCAGCTCGGCTCGTCGATTCGCGCGCTCGGCGCGCGCAACGCCGACTATCTCGGGATGGAAGCGAAGTTCGGCTGGTGACGCGTCACGCCGCGCGGCGCGTGTCGGGGCCGCGCGCGGGCAAGCGATGCGACGAAATCGATGAACGCGGTCACAACGCGGTCACGCGCTTCGAGCCGCGCCGGTTCGGCAGGTACAGCGCGGTGATCGCCGCGCGTGCCGAGCGCGGCGTCACGTCGTACCGTTCGGACAGCCGCTGCGGGCGGCCTGCTTCGATATCCGTACCGACCAGCCAGTCGGATAGCAGCGCGATGCCGGCGCCGTCGAGCGCGGCCGCGCTCGCGCGCCGTGTCTTCAGGACGATTCAGGCGCCGCTCAGGATTTTCGCCGCGGCGCCCGGTAAGCTGCGCGGCATCGCGTGTCGTGCGGGTCGTTCCGTTCATGGCCGGGCGCGCGCACGGTTCGTCACGGAGATCGCATGAAGACCCTGTTCCGGCACGCGTGCGTTGCGCATGCGGCCCGTTTGCTGATCGTGGCCGGGTGCGCGGGCCTGTCGATGCCCGCGGTGCTTGCGCAGGCCGGCGTGCAGCCCGAAGCCCACGCCAACGCGCAACCCGAAGCGCAATCCACGGCGCCGGCCCCCGCCGCCGGCCGGCAGCCTCCCGGCTTCTATCGGCAGAAGATCGGCGACTTCACGGTGATCGCGCTGTCCGACGGCACCCATCCGTTTCCGATCGACACGGTGTTTCGCGACGTCTCGAAGGACGAGATCCGGCGCGACCTCGACCGCGCCTTCCTGAAGCCGCCCGTGCAGGGCTCGATCAACGCGTTCCTGGTCGATACAGGATCGAAGCGGATCCTCGTCGATGCGGGCGCCGGCACGCTGTACGGCGACTGCTGCGGCAAGCTGCTCGATGGCCTGCGCGCGGCCGGCTATGCGCCCGAACAGATCGACGAAGTGCTGCTCACACATCTGCACAAGGACCATGTCGGCGGCATTGTGTCGAACGGCGCGATGACGTTTCCGAATGCCGTCGTGCGGGTGAACGCCGTCGAGGCCGCGTATTGGCTTGACCCCGCCAACAAGGCGCAGGCGCCGGCGTTCCTCGCGTCGTTCTTCGATGCGGCCGCCGCGGCGGTCGCGCCTTACGTCGCGGCCGGCCGCTTCAGGACGTTTCGCGGCGAAGCGACGCTTGCGCCCGGCATTCGCGCGGTGCCGATGCCGGGCCATACGCCGGGCCATACGGCTTATCTGATCGAGAGCGGCCACGCGGGCATGCTCGCGTGGGGCGACATCGTGCACGTCGCGGCGATCCAGTTGCGCGACGTCGACGCGACGGTGCAGTACGACAGCGATGCCGGCGCCGCGCGCCGCACGCGGCGGGCCACGCTGAAGCGCGTCGCCGATCGACGCTATCTCGTCGGTGCCGCGCATATCGCGTTTCCCGGGCTCGGGCACTTGCGCCGGGACGGCGCGCAATACGACTGGGTGCCGGTCAACTACGACGCGACGCCGGTGCGGTAACGGCCCGGCGTGCGTCCATGCCGCCGGTCAGCGCGATCGGGCGCGCCGCCACGCGCCGGGCGGATGGCCGACGATCCGCGCGAATACGCGGTTCAGATGGCTCTGGTCGGCGAAGCCGCACGCGATCGCGATATCGGCCAGCGTCATGTCGGACGTCTCGATCAGCTCGCGCGCGCGCGTCACGCGTTGCTCCAGCAGCCACTGGTGCGGCGTGCGGCCCGTGGTGCGCGAGAACGCGCGGATGAAATAGCCGCGCGACAGGTCGCATTCGTTCGCCACTTCCTCGATCGACACGCCGAGGTCCGCCTTTTCCATCAACAGCTCCTGGGCGCGCGCCACCTTCGCGGGAGACAGCACGCCCTTGCGCTCGAGCTCGCGCGTGCGGGCGTTGCCGTAGCGCCGCACGAGATGCGTGCCCATCGCGAGCCCGACCTGCTCGATGAACAGCGCGTTCAGCGGGCCGGGTGCGTCGAGGCTGTCCGCCACCGCGTGCGCGAGATGGCCGAGTACCGGGTCGCGTACGTCGGGGCGGCACGCGAGGCCGCCGATCGGCTGGCCGCCGTGCTCGGGGCCGACGCGTTCGAGATACGCATGCGGCAGCTCGACCAGCACGAAGTCGAAGTTGCCGTACAGGTCCGCGTGGAAATGACGGGAAAAATCGCGAATGTAGATCGAGTGATGCTGGAACCGGCGTTCGCTCGCGCCGGTGCGCCCATAGAGCGTGCGGCGGTGGCCGCCGCCCAGCGACACGCCCACCAGGAAGCCTCGGTCGCACGGCGGCATCTCGATGCGCTCGACGTGCGCTTCGCGCATGCATTTGCGGTGGAGCTTCAGGCCGCCGGACGTCGTTTCGACATCCTTTGCCAGCAGGCTCGACACGCAGCCGAGCGTATCTTTCGGCCGCCGCGGAGACGATGCCACCGGCGCGGCGATGACGGAGTCTGACATGGAATTCCCCAGCGAGGGACTCGGAGCGTGAAATGACGAGTCCAGTTTAGATGCGCACGCGAACGTTCAAAATGAATTTGCATAAACGTCCGCTGGCAATCGTTACAAATTGCTTTCAACGCGTGTGCGCGGTGCGTGCGCAGCCCGGCTCGACGCCTGCGCGGGCGGCCCGGCAGAGTATAGCGCCCCACTTTTACACGCAAGCGATCGCGCCGGCCGCGCCCGACCGACAACCGCGGGCAGAGCGCATTTTCTTTCAAGATTTTCAGCGGCCACCCGTCTACACTCGGTCCGGAATTCGACATTTTCCGTCCGGCGCAAGGGTGCGCCGGACGCGGACTTCCCGCCGGGTGAACTGCCGCGTTCATCCGGCGGTCATCCCGAGGGACCGGAGGCGGCCATGATTCAGATCGGAACTTTGTCGGTGGATTTCGAACAACGCGACATTCGCCGTCACGGCGCGTCGCTGCGCATCGGCGGGCGCGCGCTCGACATTCTCGAAGTCCTGCACCGCGCGAGCGGTTCGGTCGTGTCGAAGGACGACATCATGGACGCGGTCTGGCCGGGCCTGATCGTCGAGGAAAACCGGCTCCAGGTGCATGTGGCGACGCTGCGCAAGGCGCTCGGCGCGAGCCGCGATCTGATCAAGACGGTGCCCGGGCGCGGCTACCTGCTGGTTGCGAGCGCGTCGCCCGGCCCGGACCCCGCGTCGGCCGCCGAAGCGCCGGCCGTCGCCGTCCCGCCCGATGCCGCCGTGTCGTCGCCGATCGCGCCGCTCGTCGGGCGCGACGCCGAACTCGCGCAGATCGTCGACATGCTCGAATGCACGCCGGTCGTCACGCTCGTCGGCGCGGGCGGGATCGGCAAGACGAGTCTTGCCGTGCGCGTCGCGCACCGCGTGCGTAGCCGCTCGCGCGAGCGCGTGCTGTTCGTGGAGCTGGCGCGCGCGTCGACGCGCGACGACATGCTGATCGCGCTCGCCGCCGAGCTCGGCCTCGATACGCCGGGCGTGCCCGCCATCGACCGCATCGCCGACGCGTTCGCGACGTCGCGCTGCCTGCTCGTGCTCGACAACGCGGAGCACATCGTCGATCTGGTGGCGAGCCTCGTCGAAACGCTGACGTCGAGCGCCGGCTCGCTGCGCGTGCTCGTGACGAGCCGCGAGCCGCTGCACATCTCGGCCGAAGCGGTGCTGCGCATGAGCCCGCTCGCGGTGCCCGACGGCGACGCGTCCGCCGACGAAATCGTCCGCTGTTCGGCCGTCGAGCTGTTCCTGGAGCGCGTGCGCGCGGCCGCGCCGGATTGCACGGTCGACGAAGCCGGCATGCGGCTGATCGGCGACATCTGCCGGCGCCTCGACGGGCTGCCGCTTGCCATCGAACTGGCCGCGGCGCGCGTGGCGACGCTCGGGCTCGCGGTCGTCGCGTCGCGTCTCGACGACCGGCTGAACCTGCTGACGGGCGGGCTGCGCTCGGCGCTGCCGCGTCATCAGACGCTGCGCGCGACGTTCGACTGGAGCTACGTGCTGCTCGATCGGGCCGCGCGCGCGCTGTTTCGCCGGATGGGGTGCTTCATCGGGCCGTTTTCGTTCGATGCCGCGTACGCGGTCGCCGCCGAGCCCGGCACGTCGGCCGCGGACATGATCGCGGTGCTCGGCGAGCTGGTGGCGAAATCGCTGGTGACGGTCGAGTTCCATGGCGCATCTGCGCGCTACCGGCTGACCGAATCGACGCGTGCGTACGCGCTGGAAAAACTGCACGACGAAGGCGAGTTCGAGCGCATCGTCGCGCGCCACGCGGAGTATGAGCGCGAGCGCGCGCCCGTGCGGCTCGTGGCGCCCGCCGACGTGCCGCCTGCCGATGCGCCCGCGTCGGCCGCGGACGAACCGGCGGACGCCGCCGAGGCCGCGGGCGTGCCCGAGCCCGACCGGCTGGCGCGCGCGCTGCTGGAGCCGGCGCGGATGCGCGCGTGCACGGCGCGCGCACGCCAGGTGCTCGACGAACTCGACACGCGCGCCGCGGGCCCCGTCGACGCCGCGCGCGAGATGCGGCTGCGGGCGGCCTGCGCGTCGGCACTGCTGCATACCGACGGCGACGCACCGGCCGCCGCTGCGATGTGGGATCGCACGCTCGGTCTCGCCACGCACATCGGCGACGATGCGTTCGACGCACGCGCGCTGGTCGGGCTGTGGAACACGATGCTGACGCTGTCGGACATTCACGAATCGCTGCGCTATGCGACGCGCTTCGAGCGGGCGGCCGAGCGGCGCGGCGACCGGTCGCAGCGGTTGCTGGCGAACGCGATGGTCGCGACGTCGCTGCATTACTTCGGCGAGCATGCGCAGGCGCGCGAGCGGCTGGAAGCGGCGACGGCCGAGCTCGCCGACGCAGGCGAATCGCCGTGCGCGCAGGCCGCGCTGGGCGTCGACATGGCGACGCTGGGCCGCACGATGTTGATCCGTCTTCTGTGGATGCAAGGCGAGCCCGAGCACGCGATGCGCGTCGCCGCGCAAGCGGTCGAGCATGGGCGCCGCGGCCAGTCGCCGCTCGCGCTGTGCATCGTGCTCGGTGCGGCCGCCGTGCCGATCGCGCTGCGCTACGGCGATCACGACATCACCTCCGACTATCTCGCGACGCTGCGCGCGACCGCCGACGCGCACGGTTTCGACATCTGGCGCAGTCACGCGGAATGCCTGACCGGCCAGTTCGACATCCAGGCCGGCCATCCCGGCGCCGGCCTCGCCCGGCTCGAACCCGCGCTGCGGCGCATCGAGGCGAGCGGATTCCGGCGCGTGCTCGCGCCATTGACCGTCGCGTATGCGGAGGGCCTCGTGCGGACCGGCCGCGCGGACGAGGCGCGCATCCGGCTCGATGCGACGCTCGCGCGCTGCCGCGCGCACGGCGAGCACCTGTTCGTCCCCGAGCTGCTGCGCGTGCGAGGCGTCGCGATGCTCGAGCAGGCGCGTACCGTCGGTGCGAATCTCGCGGTGGCGTACGAGGCCGACGGGCATCGTCATCTGCAGATGGCGATCCAGACCGCGAACGCGCAGGGCGCCGCGATGTGGGCGCTGCGCGGCTCGCTCGATCTCGCCGATCACCTGATCGAGCGCGGGCATACCGCGCAAGCGTCGGCGCTGGTCGCCGGGGTCGCGCGGCACTTCGATCCGCATTCGCGCGCACACGACGTGCGTCGCTTGCTGCGCGTGCAGAACTTCGTCCGTCAGGATGCGCCGCCCGCGCCATGCCTGACCCGCGCGCGGCGCGATGCCGCCGACGCGGCCCAGCAGGCGGCATGACGATGCGCGAATCCGGTACGGCAGTGCGGCCGCGCAATCGCAGCATGCGTGCCGACGCGTGCGCTGCGGGGGCTTGCCGGTGCGTGGCGGGAAGCCGCGCGTATCGTGCGGCTTCGCGTGCCGGCGCGCACGGGAGGCCCGACGGTGCTTAGAGCGACGGAACCCGCGCGTTCGGCGGACCTCGTCGTCTTCAACGGCAAGATCGCGACCCAGGACGAACAGCGCTCGTTCGTCCGCGCGCTCGCCGTGAAGGACGGGGCCATCGTCGCGACCGGCGACGATCGCGACGTGCTGCGCCATGCTCACGACGGCACGACCCGGATCGATCTGCACGGCCGTACCGTGATTCCGGGCCTGATCGACGCGCACCTGCAGGCGATCCGCGGCGGCATGAACTTCAACCTCGAGGTGCGCTGGGACGGCGTGTCGTCGCTTGCCGACGCGCTCGACCTGCTGAGCCGGCAGGTACGACGCACGCCCGCGCCGCAATGGGCGCGCGTGGCGGGCGGCTGGACCGCGCTGCAGTTCGCGGAGAAGCGCGGACCGACCGCGGCCGAGCTCAATGCGATTGCGCCCGACACGCCGGTATTCATCCAGCACCTGGGCGACTGCGCGTGGCTGAATGCGGCCGCGCTGCGTGCGCTCGGCTACGGACGCGACACGCCCGATCCGCCGGGCGGCGAACTGCGGCGCGACCGTCACGGGCGGCCGACCGGGCTGCTGCTCGCGCATGCGGACCCGGCGGTGCTGTTCGAGGCGCTCGCCCGCGCACCCATGCTCGATGCGGACGACCGGGTCAACTCGACGCGGCAGTTCATGCGCGCGCTGAACCGCGTCGGCGTGACGAGCGCGATCGACGCCGGCGGCGACGGCCTCGCGTACCCGGACGACTATGCGGCGGTCGCGACGCTCGCGCGGCGCGGCGAATTGACGACGCGCATCGCCTATGCGTTGGGCGCGCGGCATGCCGGCCGGGAACTCGACGACTTCGAGAAATGGATCGCGCTGACGGCGCCCGGCGACGGCGACGCGTTTCTGCGCGCGAACGGCGCGGGCGAGCGGCTGCTGTTCTCGGCAGTCGATCTCGGGAATTTTCTCGAGCCGCGGGTCGACCTGCCCGCGTCGATCGAGATGGAACTGGCGGCCATCGTCCGGCTGCTCGTGCACCACCGCTGGCCGTTCCGGCTGCATGCGACCTACGACGAATCGATCGGCCGCTTCCTCGATGTGTTCGAAGCGGTGGATCGCGACACGCCGTTCGACGGGCTGCGCTGGTGCTTCGATCGCTGCGAGACGATTTCGGATGCCAATATCGCGCGGGTCGCGGCGCTCGGCGGCGGCATCACTGTGCAGCCGCGCATGGCGTTCCTGGGTGAAGCGTTCATCGCGCGCCACGGTGCGGCGGCGGCCACGCGCGCGCCGCCGATCCGCGCGATGCTCGCGGCCGGGCTGCCGGTCGGCGCCGGCTCGGGTGCGACGGTCGCGGCGAGCTACAACCCGTTCGTCGCGCTGTACTGGATGGTGTCGGGGCGCTCCGTCGGCGGCACCGCGCTGTATCCGGCGCGCAACCGGCTCGGCCGGATGGAGGCGCTGCGCCGCTACACGGTCGGCAGCGCGTGGTTCTCCGCGGACGAGCATCGCAAGGGCGCGCTGGTGCCCGGCCGGTACGCCGACTTCGCGGTGCTGAGCGACGACTACTTCACGGTCGACGCGCGGCGTATCCCGGTGTTGTCGTCGGTGCTGACGGTCGTCGACGGCAAGGTCGTGCACGCGGAGCAGGAATTTTCGCCGCTCGCGCCGCCGCCGCCGCCCGTCAGCCCCGCATGGTCGCCGGTCGCCGCAGGCGGCGTCGCCGATGCGGCGGGTGCCGGAGGGCGCGACGCGCCGCACGCATCGGCGGCGGGCGACGCTTGCGCGGCTTCCGGCATCGACGCGTGCCGGGCGCACGGTCACGGACGCCGCTTCGCGCGGCCGCGCTATCCGACGGCAAGTGCGGCCGCCGAACGCTGCGAAGCCTTCGGCCGCTGCTGCGTCGCGTTTTGAGCGGCGCGTGCCGGTGCGCGCCGCACGCCGCCGTGCATTGAACGATTTTCCGCCCCGGGCACGGGGCATGAAGGAGACAGGATGAATGCTGCGCACCCGCGCGCATCGGCCACCGGCGACGAAGTGGCCGGCGTTCGCATTCCGCGCACGCCCGTTACGGTCGAGGCAACCGACGCGGCCCGCGCGTCGTTGCCCGCCGCGCTCGTCGATCACGCGGCGCGCGTGTTCGTGTTCGCGTCGCTCGCCGCGCGGCGCGCCGGCGACGCGTGCGACGCCGACGCACTGTACGTCGCCGCGATGTACGCGAACATGGGGCTGAGCCCCGCGTATTGCCGTTCGACCGGACGCTACGAGCTCGACGGCGCGGACGCCGCGCACGCGCTGCTGCTGCGGCATCGCCGGTCGCGGCGCATGCGCGACGACGTGTGGCAAGCGATCGCGCTGC
Source organism: Burkholderia sp. MSMB1078WGS (assembly GCF_001528895.1). Taxonomy (NCBI): domain Bacteria; kingdom Pseudomonadati; phylum Pseudomonadota; class Betaproteobacteria; order Burkholderiales; family Burkholderiaceae; genus Burkholderia; species Burkholderia sp. MSMB1078WGS. Next base: position 11,400 of record NZ_LPDI01000070.1, read on the forward strand.
ATACGACGCCGGGCGTGGCCGTCCGCGCGTCGCCGCTCGCGCGTGCGTTGGCGTGCGCGGTGTCGACGGACCTGATGGCGACCGACTTCGACGCCTATACGCCGGACGAGCGCACGGCGCTGCTCGCGACTTACCCGCGCGGCAGCGGCTTTCGCGAAGCGTTCCTCGACATGGTCGCGCGCGGCGTCGAGCATCGGCCGCAGTCGACGTTCGGCACGTGGAGCGCGGACGTGCTCGAACGCGCGGATCCGGATTTTCATCGGCCGAATTTCTGCGGGCGCGTGCTGGGCGCGCGGTGGAGCGACACGTGACGGCGCCGGTCCGGCGTGCGGCGGCCGGCGTGCGACCGATTGCATCGCGCCACCGCGCGCGGACGAGATGCGCTCGACGAGATCCGGGTTCGCGATATATGCGCGCGTAGCGCATGGACCTCGCGCCGATCGATAAAGCCGGAAGCGAGACGCCGCGCAATCGAGCGTTGCGCGGCACGCAAAGGTGCCGCGCCGTGCGGGTTCAGCCGCGTTTGCCCTGCAGCGTCGGAATCTGCTCGAACAGGCCCGCGAGCCAGTCGACGAACACCTTCAGCTTGACCGGGGTGTGGCGATTGGGCGGATACAGCACCGAGATCGGTTTGGGCGGCGCGTTGAAATCGGTCAGGACCTCGCGCAGCCGGCCCGACTTCAGGTAAGGCTCGACGAGGTACAGCGACGTCTTGATCAGGCCGATGCCGGCCACGCCGCACTCGATGTAGTTGTCCGCGTCGTTCACGGCCACCGTGCCGCACATCTGCACGATGCGCGGCTCGCCGTCGACGACGTAATCCCACACGCGCGGCCGCCCGGTGTCGGCCGAGATGTGGCTGACCGCCACGTGCTGCGCGAGATCGTCGACGGTCTCGGGCTCGCCGCATCGCGCGAAATACGCGGGCGATCCGCAGGTGCAGGTGGTCAGGCTGCCGATGCGCCGCGCGATCATCCCCGAATCGTCGAGCGCGCCGATGCGCACCACGCAGTCGACCCCTTCGCCGACAAGGTCGATCTGCCGGTCGGTCACGCCGAGTTCGATCATGATGCCCGGATGGGCGTCGAGAAACGCCGGCAGCGCGGGCACGACGACCTGCTTGGCCATCGCGGGCGGCAGGTTCACCTTCAGCCGGCCGCGCGGCACGTTGCGCGCCTGCGAGACCGACGCCTCCATGTCGTCGATCTCGCGCAGCACCGCGACGGAGCGTTCGTAATAAGCCTGACCGTCCTCGGTCAGCGAGATGCGGCGCGTGGTGCGGTTCAGCAGCCGGCAGCCGAGATGCTGCTCGAGTGCGCTCAGCAGCGCGGACACGCGCGGCGTGGTGAGGCCGGTCGTATCGGACGCGCGCGTGAAGCTGCCGGTTTCGACGATGCGCGTGAACACGCGCATCGAAAGCAAGGTATCCATCGTCGGAAGTTCTCCAGCCTGTCGGCATGCGGCGCCGGTGCGTGCCGGCGCCGTCCGGTCGGGTATCGGGATCGCGTAGCGGGTGCGGCCGAACCGCTATGCGTCGATGCGCTTTCTCAGGGCGTCGCCGGCGAACGGCATTTCACGCATGCGCTGACCGGTCGCGTCGAAGATCGCGTTGGCGAGCGCGCCGGCGGTCGGCCCCATCGACGCCTCGGCCGCGCCCAGAAACGGCGCGCCGGGGCGATTGATCAGATGAACCGTCACGTTCCGCGGCACGGCCGAGAAGCGCAGGATCGGGTAGCTGCTCCAGTCGAAGCTGCGGATCCGCTCGGTGTCGTACTGCAGTGCCTCGTACAGCGTCCAGCTCGCGGCCTGCACGATGCCGCCCTCGATCTGGTTGCGGATCCCGTCCGGCGACACGATCTGGCCCGCGTCGACGGCGGCTTCCGCGTGTTCGAGCGTCACCTGGCCGGTTTCCGGCACGACCGACACCTCGACCGCGATCGCGACGTAGGCCATCAGGTTCTTGTACTTGCCGAACGCGAAGCCGACGCCGCGGTTGCGCGCGCGCGGCGGCCTCGGCCAGCCGAAGTGCTTCGCGGCGAGCCGGATCACCTGGCTCGCGCGATGGTCTTCCATGTGACGCAGCCGGAATTCGACCGGATCGACGCCGGCCGCGTGCGCGAGTTCGTCCATGAAGCTTTCGATCGCCCAGATGTTCGTGTGCGCGCCGAGCGAGCGCATCGCGGACGTCTGCAGCGGCATCGTCGGCGAGAAGTGGTTGACGATGTGCTGGTTCGGCAGCGCATACAGCGGAATCGCGTTGCGGTCGGCGCCGCCCTCGGGCTGCAGCATCGGCGTGGACGGCGCGGGCACGAACGGCGGCTCCAGCATGCGCGCGGGCAGCAGCCGGCCGGCGTTGACGATCCGCTCGTTGTGCGAGCTGCTCCACAACGCGTAGTTCCAGTCGACGATGCGGCCGCTCGCGTCGAGCGATGCGCTGACCTCGGTCACCATCGCCGGCGTGAAGTGATCCCACGTGTGTTCCTGTTCGCGCATCCATTGCACGCGGATCGGCTTGCCGGGCATCGCGGCGGCGATCAGCGCGGCATGCGCGGCCGCGTCGTCCGCCCCGTTGTGTCCGTAACAGCCCGACCCTTCGGTGTGAATGCAGCGGATGCTCGCCTTCGGCATCGACAGCATCTCCGCGAGCGCGTCGCGCAGCGGGTAGACACCCTGCGAGTGGGTCCAGACCGTCATCGTCCCGTTCTCGAGATGCGCGACCGAACACGACGGCCCGATCGACCCGTGCAGCAGGTAGTTCTTCAGGAACGTCGCGTTCAGCGTCTTCACGGCCGGCGCGGTGGCCGCGTGCGTGTTCGCGATCTCGATGCGCTGCGTCGCGATCCGCTTCAGATCCGCGTGCACGGTGCCGCGCTCGGGCAGCGCGCGGCCGGGCGACCAGCGGCAGCCGGCGGCGAGCGCGCGCTGCGCGACCACCGCTTGCCATTCGCCCTGCGCGACCACCGCGAGCATGCTGCCGTTGCGCACGATCCGTACGACGCCCGGCAGCTTCAGGATCGCGGCTTCATCGAACGACAGCAGCTTCGCGTCGTATACCGGCGGCATCACGACGCGCGCGTGCAGCATGCCGGGCAACTGCATGTCCTGCACGTAGCTGACGCCGCCCGTGACCTTGTTCGGGATGTCGACGCGCGGCAGCGACGTGCCGATCACGGCGAACGTCGCCGGGTTCTTCAGCGGCGACGTGGGCGCAGCATTGCGGTGCAGGTCGACGGTGCGAATCGCGTCGCCGTAGGTCATCGTGCGGCCGTCCGGCGCCTTGATCACCGCGTCGGCGGTCGTCAGCGTGCGCGGATCGACGCCGAAGCGTTTCGCCGCGCCCTCCACCAGCAGCGCGCGCACCTGCGCGGCCGCGTTCAGCAGCGCGGAGCCGCTGTCCGCCATCGTATGGCTGCCGGCGGTCAGGCCTTCGTCGGGCGACGCGCCGGTGTCGGCGGTCAGGAACGTGATCAGCGACGGCTGCATGTCGAGTTCCTCGGCGGCCACCTGCAGCAGCGCGGTACGTACGCCGGTGCCGAGTTCGACCTTGCCGGTGAACACCGTGACCTTGCCGTCCGGCGCGATCTTGATCCACGCGTCGAGCAGCGGATTGGTCTTCAGGCTGCCGGCGAGCGTCTGAGTGGCTTTCGCCACATGCACGGCCGCGCCTTCGTCGGCGATCACCAGTTGCGCAGCCGCGCGCGAGGCAGGCGCAAGACTGAACGCGACGAACAGCGCCCCGGAGACGATGAAGTGCCGGCGGCCTTCGTCGATGTCGTCGTGGGAATTCATCACAGCCCCTTGCTGATCGTGACGGGAGCGGAGGCGGGCTCGGGAGCCGGCAGCCCCGCGACCGAGCGCACCGCCGCGAGAATCCGCATGTGCGTGCCGCAGCGGCACAGGTTCGGTTCCATGTGCGTGCGCAGTTCCTGCTCGCTCGGCTTCGGATTGCGTTCGAGCAGCGCCTGCGCGCGCATGATCATCCCGGCGATGCAGTAGCCGCACTGCGCGGCCTGGTGCTCGATGAACGCGCGTTGCAGCGGGCCGGGATGCTCGGCGGTGCCGAGGCTCTCGATGGTGCGCACGCTGCGCGCGCCGAGCGCCGCCACCGGCATCAGGCACGAGAAGGTCGGCTTGCCGTCGACGATCACGGTGCAGGCGCCGCATTGGCCGAGGCCGCAGCCGAACTTCGCGCCGTGCAGGTGCAGGTCGTTGCGCAGCGCATACAGCAGCGGCGTGGACGGATCGATGTCCAGCGTGTGCCGCACGCCGTTGACGGTGAGGGTGATCATCGTACGGTGTCCTCTTTTCTGAGCTTCGCGGCCAGCGCGTCGACGCCCGACCATGCGGGACGATCGGTATAGGTCTCGCGCACGTATGCGGCGAGATCGGCGATCTGCGCGTCGTCGTACTGGTCGATGAACGACGGCATGTAGTTCAGCGTGTCCTCGCCGTGCCAGCCGATGCCGTTGAACATCATCTGGATCGCGTTGCGCGGCGTATCGGCGTTGACCGCCGTGCTGAACGCGAGCGTCGGCCGCTCGCCGATCGACTGCATCGGCGCGGCCGGCCCGTGGCACTGCGCGCACGACGCCTGGAACAGCGTCGCGCCGCGCCGCGCGGCCGGCGTCGTCGCGGCGCGCTCGACCGGATGCGCGTCCGCCCGCGCGTCCGCCGGTTTCTGGATCGACAGGATGTACGCGGCGATCGCCTCGACGTCCTCCACCGGCACCGTCGCGAGATCGCGCGTGACCGGCAGCATCGGCCCGGCCGCCGCGCCGTGCTCGCTCGCACGGCCGGTGCGCAGGTACGCGACGAGCTGCGCCTGTGTCCACGGCCGCACGGCTTGGCCGAGCGCATTGAGCGGCGGCGCTTCCCAGCCGTCGACGATGCCGCCGTCGAACGCGCGACCGCGTTGCTCGCCGCCGATCGCGTTCAGCGGCGAATGGCACGACGCGCAGTGGCCGAGTCCGTCGACGAGCATCCTGCCGCGGTTCCATTGCGCGGACTGCGCGGGGTCCGGTCGATACGCGCCTTCGCGCAGGAACAGCACGTTCCAGAACGCGACCAGCGGCCGGAAGTTCAGCGGGAATATCAGGTCGTTGGCGGGCGCCGTCGCGTGTACCGGCTCGCGCGTCATCAGGTACGCGTACGCGGCGGCGATGTCGTCGTCCGACATCCGCGTGAAATGAATGTACGGAAACGCCGGGTAAAGCGGCTGGCCGTTGCGTCCGATGCCGGTGCGCAGTGCACGCGTGAATGCATCGCGCGACCAGCGGCCGATCCCCGTTTCGGCGTCCGGCGTGATGTTGGTCGCGTAGATCGTACCGAACGGCGTCGCGAGCGGCAGCCCGCCCGCGAACGGCTTGCCGTCCTTCGCGGTGTGGCACACGACGCAGTCGCCGAGCGCGACGACGCGCGCGCCGGCGCGCACCAGTTGCGGATCGAACGAAGCGGGGGCGGGCGGATCGATCGGCGCGATCGACGGCCGCACTATGATGCCGATCGCGACCGCGACGCCCGCGATCGCGATGCCGGCCGCGCCGAACCAGAGTCGTTTGTGCTTCATGCGCGCTCCAGGCGACGCGGTGCGCGGCAAGTCATGCGATGCGCGGCGACACCAGACGATGCGGGTCGGCCGTGCGTGGCCGTCCGATGCAGCCGCGACCGTCTTGCCGCGCGGCGGTGATTGGCGACAGGGATCATGTTGTCACTCCAGGTCGATAACGGGCGCAAGCGCCGTCCTGCGCGGCAGCTCATGAACGCAGTCTACGCAGAGGCCGCGATCATTGCCTGAAGCGGCGCTGAAATGTTCTGAAAGGTGTCCTGCCCTCGACCGGCCCGGTTCGGCCGGAAGGCGCCGGCGGCGTCCACCCGCCGCCCAGCGCACGCACGAGGCTCACCGTCGCGACGGCCAGCGCCTGCCGGCTGTGAATCAGTTGGCGCCGCGCATTCAGCGCATCGCGATCGGCGTCGATCACTTCCAGGTAGCTGACGTAACCGTGCGCGTAACGGCTCAGCGACAGCCGCGCCGCGGCGTCCGTCGCGCGCGCCGCGTGGTCGTAGCGGACGATCCGCTCCTTTTGCGCGGCGATGTCGTTGAGCGCATCCTGCACGTCGCGCAGTGCACCGATCGCGGTCGCGCGATAGTTTGCGTCGGCGATCTCGGTGCCGGCCCGTGCGGCGGCCACCGCGGCATCGCGCTTGCCGCCGTCGAACAGCGTCAGCGCGACGTTCGCGCCGAGACCCCACAGCGAACTGTTGCGGTCGAGAAACGACCGCAGGTCGCGGGTGGCGAAACCGCCGTCGGCGGTCAGCGTCAGCGTCGGCAGCCACGCGGTGCGTGCGATGCCCAGTTCGAGCGATGCGGCATCGGCGCGCCGTGCCGCCGCGAATACGTCCGGGCGTTGCGCGAGCAGCGCGGACGGCAGCCCTGCCGGCACATCCGGCACCTGCACGGGCACGACGCCTGTGTCGACGTCGAACGCGGTCGGCGACACGCCGGTCAGCACCGCGATCGCGTCGACGAGGTTCTCGCGCAGCCGGCGGCTCTCCGCGAGATCGGCATGCGCGGTATCGAGATCGGCCGACGCCCGCAGCCCGTCGAGATCGCTCGCCGCGCCGGCCCGCACGCGTGCGGCGATCACGTCGAGCGCGGTACGCCGCAGCCCGATCGCGCGCGCGAGTGTCACGAGATCGTCGTCGACGTAGCGCAGCGTCAGGTAGTCGACGGCCACTTCGGTCGCTACGCGCAGACGCACCGCGTCGCGGTCGGCCGCCGCCTGCAGCACGTTCTGTTCGCCGACGTCGGCGTCGCCGCGCAAGCGCCCCCATAAATCGACTTCATAGCTCGCGGCGACCGGAACCGACCAGTTGTGCATCGTGCGCTTCGGCAGCGCGTTGTCGACCGTGCCGGAGACGCGCGTGCGGCTGAACGACGGATCGACGCGCACGGTCGGCGCCAGCGCGGCATCGCGCACGCCGAGCAGCGCTTGCGCCTGGTCGACCCGCGCGGCCGCCGCGCGTAGATCGAGGTTGTGCGCGAGCGCGGCGTCGACGAGGCGGCCGAGCTGCGGATCGCCGAACCAGGCGGGCCATGCCGCGAGCGACGGCGCACGCGCATCGGTCGACGGATCGGCATGGCGGAAACGGTCGGATCCGACCGGGACGGGCGCGAGCGGCTGCGGCGCGATCGAGCATGCGGCCAGCAGGCTCGCGGCGAGCACGGCGAAGGCGCGCTTCATCGCGCTGCGCCGCCGGGTTGCAGCGTGACGACGACCGACAGCCCGGGCCGGATGCGCGGCTCCGTCGCGGCCGGGCCGTCGAGCAGGATCTTCACGGGGACGCGCTGCGTGACCTTCGTGAAATTGCCGGTCGCGTTGTCGGGCGGCAGCAGCGCGAACTGCGCGCCCGTCGCGGGCGACAGGCTGTCGATGCGGCCGGTGAACGCGTGCTGCGGCAGCGCATCGAACCGCAGTTGCACGACGTCGCCGGCGCGCACGTGCCGCAGTTGCGTCTCGCGGAAATTGGCGACGATCCACGGATGCGGCTCGACCAGCGTGAGCAGCGCCTGGCCGGGCGCGACATGTTCGCCGGTCTCGACGGTCTTCTTGCCGACGTAGCCGTCCGACGGCGCGACGACCGCCGTGTAGCCGAGTTGCAGCAGTGCGTCGTGCAATTCGGCATCGTTCTGGCTCGACGCGGCGTCGGCGGCCTGGGCGGCGGCGATCGCGCTGCGCCGTTGCGCGTCGGCCGCCGCGACGCGCGCGCGGGCGGACTTGCGGGCGGCATCGGCCGCATCGAATTCCTGCTTCGACAGGCCGCGCGGCGTCTCGCGGGTCAGTTCGCGTGCACGCGCGTAATCGAGTTCGGCCTTTTCGGCATCGGCGTGCGCCGACACGAGCGCTGCGTCCGCCTGTTCGATCTGCGCGCGGGCGCGGCTCGCGTCGGCATGCGCCTGCGCGACGCGTGCGCGCTGCGCCGCGACGCGCACGTCGAAGTCGCGCCGGTCGATCTGCACGAGTGCGTCGCCCGCGTGCACGAACTGGTTGTCGTCGACGAGCACGCGCTCGACCGTGCCGGCGACGCGCGGCGAGATCACGTGCAGGTGGCCGGTCACGTATGCGTCGTCGGTGCCGCGATCGCGTGCGTCGAACGCGTACACGAGCAGCGCGACGAGCAGCAGCGCGATCGCGGCGATCGCGACGATGGCCGGCTTGCGGGAAGACGGCGCGGGGGAAGGTGGGGTCATGATCGGCAAACTCCATCGTACGGGCAGGATTCGACGCACCGCGTTATGCTTGCGCCAGCTTGACAGGCGGGAGCCGCTCGACGATGAACACGACGTTCGCCACCGGCAGTGCCGTGCCGGCGCCGGCCGCAGGCCCGGCCTCCGACATCCCGACGTTTCGGTCGATCGCCGCGATCGCGGCCGTGCTGCTCGGCGCGATCGTCGCGACGCTGACGTCGCGCATCACGTCGCTCGGGCTGGCCGACGTGCGCGGCGCGCTCGGCGTCGGCGTCGACGAGGGCGCGTGGATCAACACCGCGTTTACCGCGTCGCAGATGTTCGTCGGGCCGCTCGCGATCGCGGCGGCCTTCATGTTCGGCACGCGCCGCGTGCTGGTGGCGGGCGCCGTGGTGTTTCTCGGCGCGGAAAGCGTGCTGCCGCTCTGCACGCAATTCGGCGCGTTCATCGTGTGCCAGGCGATCGCGGGGCTCGCCTCCGGCGTGTTCGTGCCGTTGACGGTCGGCTTCGTCGTGCGCACGCTGCCCCCGCGGCTGATTCCGTTCGGCATCGCCGCGTATGCGATGAATCTGGAGATGTCGCTGAACCTGTCGGCCACGCTCGAAGGCTGGTACAGCGAACACCTGAGCTGGCGCTGGCTGTTCTGGCAGAACGCGGTGCTGACCGTGCCGTTCATCGCGTGCCTGATGCTGTCGCTCGCCGACGAGCCGGTCAAGCGCTTCGCGTCCGGCATCGACGCGCGTGGGATGCTGCTCGGCGCGAGCGGGTTCGCGTGCCTGTGCATCGCGCTCGACCAGGGCGAGCGGCTGTTCTGGCTGCAATCGCCGCTGATCGTCGCGTTGCTGGCCGCCGGCATCCTGATGATCGCCGCGTTCCTGATCCACGAACTCGCGTCGCCGCGCGCGGGCCTCGATCTCGGCTACCTCGTGCGGCCCAACGTCGCGCTGCTGATCGTGCTCGTCGGCCTCGTGCGCTTCACCGTGCTCAACACGAGCTTCATCCCGTCGCTGTTTCTCGCCAGCACGTACGGCCTTCGGCCGTTGCAGATCGGCGATACGCTGCGCTGGATCGCAATGCCGCAACTGCTGTTCGCGCCGTGCGTCGCGCTGTTGCTGCAGCGTGTCGACCCGCGCCGGCTGATCGTCGCCGGCTTCGCGATGGTGGCGATCGCGTTCGCGCTCGGGGCGCGGCTCACGCCGGTCTGGGCCGAGCCCGACTTCATTCCGTCGCAGTTGCTGCAGGCGCTCGGTCAGACGATGGCGCTCACGTCGGTCATATTCTTCTTCGGCAAGCACGTGACGGCCGAGCATGCGTTGACGTTCGGCGCGGTCGTGCAGACGACGCGCCTGCTGAGCGGACAGCTCGGCACGACGTCGATCGCGGTGATTCAGCGCATCAGGGAAGCTACCCATTCGAATCTCGTCGGTCTGCATGTGTCGCTGTCGGATCCCGAGACGCTCGAGCGGCTGCGGGGCAGCGCGGCGTCGCTGGTCGCGCACGGCGCCACGTTCGCGACGGGCAACCAGGCGGCCTATGCGCTCGTCGATCGCGCGGTGCGCGTGCAGGCGACCACGCTCGCGCTGGCCGACAACTACCGCGTGGCGATGGCGTTCGCGCTCGCCGGCGCGCTGCTCGGCATCCTGCTGCGCCCGGTGCGGGCGCCGTAAGCGCCGTATCGCGCGGCTGAAATAATCTGAAAAGTCCTGAACGACGCATCTGCCGCGACGACATGTGCGCCGCCGCGGCAGACGGCACGCTTACGCCTGCAGGAACGCGAGCAGTTCGGCGTTGATGCGATCGGCGTTCACGACGCACATTCCGTGCGAGCCACCCTCGATCACCTTCAGCACCGCGTGCTTCACGATCTTCGACGACAGCCGGGCCGAATCGTCGATCGGCACGATCTGGTCGTCGTCGCCGTGCAGCACGAGCGTCGGCACGTCGATTTTCTTCAGGTCGTCGGTGTAGTCGACTTCGGAAAATTCCTTCACGCACAGGTATTGACCGTGAATGCCGCCCATCATCCCCTGCGACCAGAAGGCGTCGATCGTGCCCTGCGACGGCTTCGCGTTCGGGCGATTGAAGCCGAAGAACGGCACGGCGAGATCCTTGTAGAACTGCGAACGGTTCTCCGCGACGTTCTTGCGGATGCCGTCGAATACGTCCATCGGCAAGCCGCCCGGATTGGTCGGCGACTTCACCATCTGCGGCGGCACCGCGCCGATCAGCACCGCCTTCGACACGCGCTTCGTGCCATGGCGGCCGATGTAGCGCGCGACTTCGCCGCCGCCGGTGGAGTGGCCGACGAGGGTGGCGTCGCGCACGTCGAGCGCGTCGAGCAGCGCGGCGAGATCGTCCGCGTACGTGTTCATGTCGTTGCCGTGCGACGGCTGGCTCGAACGGCCGTGGCCGCGGCGGTCGTGCGCGATCACGCGATAGCCGTGCTGCACGAGGAACAGCATCTGCGCATCCCAGGCGTCCGCGCACAGCGGCCAGCCGTGCGAGAACACGACCGGCCGGCCGCTGCCCCAGTCCTTGAAGTAGATCTGCGTGCCGTCCTTGGTGGTGATCGTGTTCATCGTGTGCGCTCCTGGGTGGGCTGAAGAGGTGCTGCGGGAAGGCGTGCCGGCCGCGGCCGCCATCGCGGGCAGCGCGGCTGCGGCGACGGCCGTCGCGCCGGCGAGCAGCATGTCGCGGCGGCGGGCCGACGCGACGGCATCGGTCTGTTCGGAATGCATCTGGACTCCTGAGGTATGCGGCGGCGATGCCGCACGGGATGGTGGATCGGTGGCGGCCGGCCGCGGCCATCCCGCCCGGCAGCCGTTCGGCATGCGACGCCGCGCGGCGAGGGGCGCGCGCGGACGAACGAATGCCGTCGGGAGCGTATCGCGGCGCGGGGCGCGCCGTACTGAAATCCGGCTGAATTTTCTTGAACGCCGCGGCGCCGCGAGCGGATTTTGTCGCGCTGCAGAAAAATTAAGCGCGCGACCGGGACTCTTCAGCGAACGGCGACTATCGTCAGCATCGGGTCATCGGCACACGTTGCGCACCATGCGAACGGCGCCGCCCGGCCCGCGCCGCCCGTCACCTGCCTGGATATGCCGCCATGGACGCCTTCAATCGTTGGGAGCACATGATCACGTCGCTCAGGCCGTCGCCCGCCGCGAGCCTCCGGATGATGCCGCTCGAGCGGGGGGCCGACGGCTCGCGTCGCCCGCATCGGGACGACGCGCCGACGCCCTCGAGCGGCGACGTGCGTCGCCGCTGCGCGATCGTCGCGGTCGAGCGGCAGACCGATTCGTCGATGCTGGTGTCGTGGAGCGACCCGACGCGCTGCCGCTACGACGAACAACGCTGGATCAGCGCGAAGGCGCGCGGCCGCGGGCTCGGCCGTTGCGCGCTCACCGGGCAGCCGATCCGGGCCGGCGACGCGATCTACAAACCGCAGTGGCGCGGCGAGAAACGCCCCGCGAACTGCCGCGAAATGATTCTCGCGGCGGCGCTCGAGCAATTCGTCGCCCGGCAGTCCCGCGCATGACGTGCGGCGCCGCACGCTTCGGCCGCGTCCGTGTACGCGGCTTCCCTACTCGAAAGGAACCCTCATGAGCACGTTCACCACCCGCGACGGCGTATCGATTCACTACAAGGACTGGGGCAGCGGCCGCCCGGTGGTGTTCATTCACGGCTGGCCGCTGAATGCCGACATGTGGGACGTGCAGATGCATCATCTCGCGTCGCACGGCCTGCGCTGCATCGCGTACGACCGGCGTGGCTTCGGGCGATCCGGTCAACCCTGGAGCGGATACGACTACGACACGCTGGCCGACGATCTCGCGACGCTGCTCGACGCGCTCGACCTGCACGACGTGACGCTCGTCGGCTTTTCGATGGGCGGCGGCGAGGTGGCGCGCTACATCGGCCGGCACGGTACGCGCCGCATCGCGAAGGCGGTGCTGATCGGCTCGGTGACGCCGCTCGTGGCGCGGCGCGACGATCATCCCGACGGCGTGGACGTCGCGGTATTCGACGGCATTCGCGCCGGCATCGTGGCCGATCGCGCGGCGTTTTTCGACGCCTTCTGGCCGCTGTTTACCGGATCGAACCGCGACGGCTCGACGGTTTCGCGCGCGGCGCTCGACTGGACGTCGTTCATGGCGCTGCAGGGCGGGATGAAGGGCACGCTCGATTGCGTCCGCGCGTTTTCCGAGACCGATTTCCGTGCCGACCTGCAACGGTTCGACGTGCCGACGCTCGTGATTCACGGCGACGACGACCAGACGGCGCCGCTCGCGCTGACGGGCGCCGCCACGGCGAAACGCGTCCCGCATGCGACGCTGAGCGTCTACGAAGGCGGCCCGCACGCGCTCTACCTGACGCACGCGGCCGGGCTGAACGACGAGCTGCTGGCGTTCGCGCAGGCCTGATCGCGCGATGCATGCCGGCGGCGGAACGGGCGTGCGCCCGTTGCGCGCGTCGAATCGCGCCGCGAAGGCAGGCAAATAAGCCGACGGATATTCGGCCGCCGCAATAGCGGGGCCGAAAATAAACCGGCCGGTCGAATCAAAACGAAAATGCGCCGTATTGCTCCGACCGAAAAACGATTCGCCTGATATATCGGAATCGTATTCATGGACGCATGCACGATTTGCACATGAAACGTGCGCGGCCCCGCCGTATTTCGGTGCATGCGAAAGGCTGCGCCGCGCCTCGCGGCGGGGTTTTTCGTCATTTCAAAAAATTCGAGTCGTTCATTCTGATAATTTGAATCATTCGACCATGCAAATACCGTAGCATTGATGCCGAACCGGCGCGCGATTTCGGTCGAGCGTCGTTGAATGTCACTCACAAGAAATTCCCATGATCCGGATTGGAACACTTCACGTTTTTCTCGACAGACGTGAAATTCGTTCGAACGGCAAGCTGCTGCGCATCGGCAGCCGCGCATTCGAAATTCTCGAGCTGTTGATTCGGGCGAACGGTGCGCTGGTATCGAAAGACGACATCATGCAGCGCGTATGGCCGCACACCGTGGTGGAGGAAAACAACCTGCAGGTGCACATCGCTTCGCTGCGCAAGGCGCTGGCCGGCGACCGGAACCTGATCGTGACGGTGCCCGGCCGCGGCTATCGGCTGGTCGTCGGGCAGGACGACGGCGACGCGCCCGTGCGGGCCTCGACGTGGCGGCCGTCCGCGGCGCCGAGCGCGTTGTTCGGCCGCGAACAGACGGTCGCCGACGTGCTGGCCGCCCTGCAGGGCGCGCGCGTCGTGACGCTGGTCGGCGCGGGCGGCATCGGCAAGACACGGGTCGCGATCGAAGCGGCGGCGCGCGCCGCCGAGCACTTTCCGGAAGGCACCGTATTCGTTTCGCTCGCCACCGTCGCGTGTCCGCGCTTCGTGCCGGACGCGCTCGCCGGCGCGTTCGGCATCACGCAGCCGACCGGGTCGCTGACGCTCGAGGCGGTGCTCGCCAGCGTCGCGCGTCGCCGGATGCTGCTCGTGCTCGACAATTGCGAGCACCTGCTCGACGCCGCCGCGCAGATTGCGAGCGCGCTCACCGACGCGGACGACGGGCTGTGCGTGCTCGCGACGAGCCGGGAATCGCTGCGCATCCACGGCGAGCGCGTGTGCCCGGTGCCGCCGCTCGACGTACTCGACGAAGGCGCCGACGATCGCGAGGCGATGCGCGCGAGCGCGGTGCAATTGTTCGCAGCGCGTGCACGGGCGGCCGATCCGCGGTTTCCGCTCGATGCGCGCAGCCTGTCGTTGATGGCATCGGTCTGCCGTCGCCTTGACGGCCTGCCGCTCGCGATCGAGCTGGCCGCGGCCCGTGCCGCCGTGCTCGGCATCGACGTGCTGGCCGCCCATCTCGACGATCACTTTCGGCTGCTGACCGGCGGTTTTCGCACGGCGTTGCCGCGCCATCAGACGCTGCAGGCGATGTACGACTGGAGCTATCGGTTGCTCGGCGATGCCGAGCGCCTGCTGCTGCGATGGCTCGGCGTGTTTCGCGACGGCTTCTCGATCGAGGCCGTGCGCGAGGTCGTCGGCGCCAACGGGCCGGCCGGCGCCGACCTGCTCGATACGATCGCCGGCCTCGTGTCGAAGTCGCTGCTGATCCTCGAGACCGCGCACGGCGCACCGCGCTACCGGCTGTTGACGACCACGCGAGCCTACGCGCAACAGCAGCTCGACAGTCACGGCGAGGGGCCGGCTGCCGCGCGCGCGCATGCGACCTACTTCCTCGCGTTGTTCCGGCGTGCGACCCACGGCGGCGACGAGCCGGGCGGCACGGCCCGGCTCGATGTGGTCCGGCGCGAGCTCGGCAATCTACGCGCCGCGCTCGACTGGGCGTTTTCGGCGCAGGGCGACGCGGCGCTCGGCATCGCGCTCGCGGCCGTCGCGGTGCCTTGCCTGTTCGATCTGTCGCTCGTCGACGAATGTCGCGAACGGGCGCGCGTCGCGCTCGATGCGATGCGCGACGCGGACGCGAACGCGAACGCGATGTCCGGCGATGCACGCGTGCGATTGCTGGCCGCGTATGCGGCTGCGCTCGCGCATACGGCAGGGTCGACCGAGGTCGCGCACGATGCGTGGTCGGAAGTGCACGCACTCGGACTCGACGCGGCCGAGTCCGAACTGCCGTCGCGCGAGTCGTGACGCCGGGTTCGTGCGCGTCGGTCACGTTTCAGAACGATTCAGCCCGGTTACAGGACAGCGGCAGGCGGCACGCGTAGATTGCCTGAACGGAGGGCGCCGGCACCTCGTCGGCACGCGTGCGCGCCGGCGCCGAGCGCCCATCGACCTCGCGCGACCCCACTGAACGCCGGCGCGGCGCAATGCCCGGCGTACGCGTCGCCGCGCCTCCCGCTCAACCGACGAACCGCCGCATGAAACCTGACCAATCCGACCTTTCCCGTCACGCGACCGACCTCGGCCTGCTGTTCCTGCGCGTCGCCGCCAGCGTGCTGCTGCTCGTGGTGCACGGCTTGCCGAAGGTCGTCCACTACACGGCCGAAGCCGCGGCGATCGAAGACCCGTTCCATCTTGGCCGCACGCTGTCGATCCTGTTCGCGATCTTCGCGGAGGTCGTGTGCCCGATCTTCATGATCGTCGGTCTGTACGCGAGGCTGGCGGCGCTGCCGGTGATGATCGTCACGCTCGTCGCGCTGGTGTTCGTCCACCCGGATTGGCCGCTGCGCGATGCGCAATTCGCGTGGATGCTGCTGATCCTGTTCGGCACGATCGCGATCGCGGGCGCCGGCCGCTATGTGTTGCGGCTGCCGCTGCGAGGCGTCGTGCAGCGGCGCGGCTGATCGCAGCCGGCGCATCGGCGGCCCGCACGCGATGTGCCCGACGATGCCGTCCGCGCGGCGGCCTGCGTGCCGCCGTCACCACTCTTTCGCGCGCCGCGCTTGCGTTCCGCTATGTTGAATTTCTCCGATACGGCGCTCTACGGCGCGCCGATCGTGCTGGCCGACCTCGCTGCGTGGCGGCTGCTCGGGCACGATCGCCCCGTGGCTCGCGCCATCCGTCGCTGTGCGGCGTTCGCCGCGCTGAGCGCCGTGCTGTTCGCGACCGGCGTCAGCCCGCTCGCCGTTCCCGCGTCGCTCGGCGGGCTCGACCGGATCGTGGTGCAGGCCATCTGCATCGCATGGTGGCTCCAGTGCGCGATCGTGTTCAGCCTGCTGATCAATCATCTGCTGCTGCCGCGTGCGTGGCGCAGCCAGCGGCTCTTTCACGACATCGCGGAAGGCATCGTGTTCGGTGCGGCCGCGGTGGCCGCGCTGGGCTACGTGCTCGGCCTGCCGTTGAGCGGCCTCGTCGCGACGTCCGGCGCCGTCGCGGTGATCCTCGGGCTTGCGCTCCAGAACACGCTGAACGACGTGTTCTCCGGGCTCGTGCTGAATACCACGCAACCGTTCCGGCTCGACGATACGGTCTCGATCGGCGAGCTCGAAGGGCGGATCGTCGAGAGCAACTGGCGCGCGACGAAGCTGATCGACAGTCTCGGCAATCTGGTCGTCGTGCCGAACAGCACCGCGGCGCGCGCCACCATCGTGAACATCAGCGAGCCGGCCGGCCTGCACGGCGTCACGCTCGCGCTCGACCTCGATCCTGCGGTGCGGCCGGCCGTCGCCGTCGGCGCGCTGGAGCGGGCCGCGGCGAGTTCGCTCGACGTGCTCGCACGCCCTGCGCCGATCGCCGTCGTGAAGGCTTTCCGCGCGAACGCGATCCAGTACGAACTCGTCTGTTACGTCGACGCGCTGCAGAAGAAGACGGCCGTGCGCAACGCGCTCTACGATCTCGCGCATCGGCATCTGGCCGCGGCAGGCGTCGCGTGGCGGCCGCTCGCGAGCGGTGCGGCGGCATCGACATCGACATCGTCAGGGCATCCGGTATCGCGTCGGCTGTTGCTGTTGCGTGCGGTCGAATTGTTCGCGTGCGTCGACGACGACGATCTGGCCGTGCTGGCCAATGCGCTTGTCGCGCGTTCGTTCGGCAAGGGCGACGTGATCTATGCGTCGGATTCGGAGTCGCGCGTGCTGACCATCGTCGAATCGGGCGTCGCGGCGGTGTTCGTGCCGGGCGCGTCGGGCGACGTCGAAGTCCGGCGGATGGCGCCGGGCGATGCGATCGGGCAGTCGGTCGTGCTCGCCGGCACGCGGCTTCACGCGACCGTCCGCGCGATGACGGCCATGACCGTGCGTCAGCTTCGCAGCGAGGATCTGTCGGCGCTGATCGGCAGGAAGCCGGCGCTCGGCAGGCTGATGTGCGAGTCGCTCACCGACCATATCGCGACCGAGGAACGGATGATGATTCCGCCGGTCGAGAAGGCGCACGCGGGGTTCAGCCTGATCGGCTGGCTCGAGAAGGAAATGAAGCGGCTGCACGATTCGCTCGGCTGACGCCGGGCCGGATCGCGAGCGACCGCCGGCAGCCCGGCAGCCCGGCGGCCCGTGAACGGGCGCGTCAGTCCGGCGTCGTGAAGCGCTCGACGAGATCGGGCCGGTCGAGCTGCTCGACCCACCAGTGCAGCGCGCGGCCCGCTTCGTCGCCGCGCCACGCGAGATAGCAGTGCGTGGTGTCGCGCATGCCCGTCACCTGGCGCGCGACGAGCTTGCCGTCGGCGATCGCGCGCGCCGCGATGCATTCCGGCAGCGTGCCGACCGCGAGCCCTTCGCATTGCGCTTCCAGTTTCGCGGCCAGCGTCGGGACCGCGAGGGTCGGCTGGCCCGCATCGATCGCGACCGACTGCGGCTGCAATTCGCGCGACGTATCGCTGATCACCGCGCCGCGATACTGGACGACCGACGTCATCGCCAGCGGTTCGGGCAGCGACGCGAGCGGATGGGACGGCGCGACCGCGAACACGTGTTTGAGCGAACCGATCGGCCGCGCGACGATGCCCGGCAATTCCGGCGGTTCGCCCGCCGCGCCGACGACGAGATCCGCCCGACGCGAAATCAGCGCATCCCACGCGCCGCCGAGCACTTCGGTGGACAGCCGCAGCCGCGTATCCATCCCGAGCGCGTAGAACCGGTGCACGTACGGCCAAAGCGCGTCGAACGGCAGGATTTCGTCGATGCAGACGCGGACTTCCGTTTCCCAGCCCTGTTGTGCCCGCAGCGCCT
This sequence comes from Burkholderia sp. MSMB1078WGS, assembly GCF_001528895.1. Lineage (NCBI taxonomy): Bacteria > Pseudomonadati > Pseudomonadota > Betaproteobacteria > Burkholderiales > Burkholderiaceae > Burkholderia > Burkholderia sp. MSMB1078WGS. Next base: position 29,277 of record NZ_LPDI01000070.1, read on the forward strand.
TCATTTCGAGTTGCTCGGCCGCGCGCAGCAGGCGCCGGCCTTCCTCGACGACGATGCGCCCTGCATGCGTGAGCTTCGCGCGCCGTCCGCTGCGGTCGAACAGCGCCACGCCGAGATCGCTTTCGAGTTTCTGCACCAGGTAGGTCAGCGCCGAGGGGACGCGATGCAGCAGTTCCGCTGCTTCGGCAAAGGTTCCGGTGCGGTCGATCGCGTCCAGGGCTTCGAGCGCTTCGAATGACAGCTTCATCGCGAATTCCGGTAGAGGTGGCTGGCGCATCATACCAGTGCCGGTACGGCGCGGGCTCCAGCGTGCAAGTCGGTCGCGATGTGTACGGCGTTCAAGCGTAGAAGTCGATCAGCGTGTCGAGATTGCGTTGCGCGCGCTGCTCGAGCGGCGCGAATTCCGCCGATCGAAACAGCGGGGCCTGCCCGCGCAGATGTTCGAGCGCCTGCCTGCGACCGGCTCGGAAGCTTGCCGACGGCGCATCGGGATCCTGCGCCCACTCGCGTGCAATCGCGCGGTCGTACTCGCGAAGCCGCTCGGGTGCGGCCGCGAGGATCGCGAGATCGGCGTCGAGAAAAATCCGCCCCGCGCGCTGCAATGCCGGATCGGCGGCGAACGTTTCAGGCAGCCGGTGCGACTGCGTCGCGAGGACGAGATCGGATGCAACGGACACGTGCGATGCGTGCGCATGCAACCACGACGCGGTACAGTGCGTGTTGGTGACCTGCGCGAGCCATTGCGCGCTGCGCGATTCGTTGTTCGCGTAGTCCGGCAGCGTCGTCGCGTAGACGACATCGTGGGCCCAGACCGCAAGCTCGATGGCCGGCCATAGGGGTTGCGCGCGATACGGCGCGAGGTGCGCGAACAGTTCCGCCAGATGCGCGAGCGTGTGATAGAAGCGCTGCGGCTGGCCATAGGCGCGTGCGACGAGCGGCCACACGGTCGCAGTGCCGAAGCAGGCGTCGCAGGCGGCGCGCAGCGTGCGCTCGATATCGGGGGCGATGGCATTCATGGCGGCGCTCGGCTCGGGCGGACGATGCGCGCAGCATAGCAAACGCGGCGGCGTGCAGGCACGCAACTTGCGCGCGGGCACGGACCGCACCCCTTCGGAGGCTTCCATGAAACGAATCTGGCCGCGACGATCGATGCTCGCGATAGGTGTGCTCGCAACAGTCGGGCTGCATGCAGCCGTCGCATCGGCGGCGCCCGACGTCTCGATCGGCCATGCGAATTACGGGACGACCGCGTCCGGGCAGGCGGTGAGCCAGTACACGCTCGCGAACCGGCACGGCGTGACGCTGAAAATCATCACGTACGGCGGCATCGTGACCGCACTCGAGGTGCCGGACCGCACCGGCCGCGTGGCCGACATCGTGCTCGGCTTCGATTCGCTGCACGATTACGAAGCGCGCAACGGCAACATCCATTTCGGCGCGCTGATCGGCCGGTATGCGAATCGCATCGCGGGCGGGCGTTTCACGCTCGACGGCAAAACCTGGAAGCTGCCGGTCAACGACGGGCCGAACACGCTGCACGGCGGCCCCGACAGTTTCGACGCGAAGGTATGGACGGTCGCCGGCACGCACAGCGACGCGACCGGTGCGAGCGTCACGCTGCGCTACGTGAGCCCCGACGGCGAGAACGGCTTCCCCGGCACGTTGACGACGGACGTGACCTACACGCTGACCCGCGACGATCAGGTGCGCATCGACTACCGCGCAACGACCGACCGGGACACGGTCGTCAACCTGACGAACCACAGCTACTTCAACCTGGCGGGGCAGGCCGGCGGCAGCGTCGAGCGGCAATTGATCGAGATCGCCGCATCGCGCTTCACGCCGACCGACGACACGTCGATTCCGACCGGGCAACTGGCGAGCGTCGCGGGCACGCCGATGGATCTGCGCCAGTTGACGCCGATCGGCGCGCATCTGCGCGATGCGTATCCGCAGCTCGCGCTCGCGCATGGCTACGACCAGAACTGGGTGCTGGACCAGGGCGGCCAGTCGACGCCGGCGTTTGCCGCGCGCGCTTACGACCCGGCGTCGGGGCGTTTTCTCGAGTTGTACACGACGCAGCCGGGGCTGCAGTTCTACACGGCCAACGGGTTGAACGGCAGCGTCGCGGGCAAGGGCGGAACGGTCTACCGGCAAACCGATGCATTCGCGCTGGAAGCCGAGCATTTTCCCGATTCGCCGAATCGTCCGGCCTTCCCGTCGACGGTGCTCAAGCCGGGCGAGACGCTGCACGAAGTGACGGTGTGGCGGGTGGGTGCGCGATGAGCGTGTGGGTCGCGGCCGCGTTCCGGCGCGTCAATGCGACGACACGAACACCGCATCGTCGAACGCTTCGGGAATCGCGAAGCTCGCGCGCATGCGCTGCGTCTCCTTCGCCGGCGTCAAGCCGAACAGGCGCTTGAATTCGCGGCTGAACTGCGACGGGCTCGTGTAGCCGACCGCGTAGCCGGCCGCCTCCGCCGTCAGGTCCTGGCGCACCATCAATAATCGCGCCTGATGCAGGCGCGTCGACTTCAGGTACTGCATCGGCGACACCTGCGTGATCGCCTTGAAATGGCTGTGAAAGCTCGGCACGCTCATGCCGGCCGCGTCGGCCAGTTGCGACACGTCGAGCGGCCGCGCGTAGTCGGTGTGGATCACGCGCAATGCGCGCCCGATCCGGCCGAACTGCCCGCGCATCGCCAGTGCGCTGCGCATCGCATCGCCCTGCGCGCCGGTCAGCACGCGGAAATACAGCTCGCGAAGCAGCGCCGGGCCGAGCACCGCGGCGTCGAGCGGCCGCTGCATCGCCTCGACGAAACGCAGCACGGACGCGTGCATCGCTTCATCCATCGGCGTCGACATCATGCTCTTCGGTGCCTGCACGGGTCGTGCGAGGCCGGCGCGATCGATCTGCGCGGCGAGTTCGGCGGCCAGCGTGAAATCGAGGTGCAGGTACAGCGCGAGCAGCGGGCGCTCGGGCGTGGCGTCGGTTTCCATGCTGAACGGGACGGGTACGGAGACGGCCAGGTAATGGTGCTCGTCGTACAGATAGCGCTCGCCGCCGAAGTAGCCGCGCTTCGATCCCTGGCACACGATCACGATGCCCGGGTCGTACAGCACCGGCGTGCGCGACAGCGCGCGGTTCGAGCGCAGGATGCGCACGCTCGGCAGCGCCGTCAGGTTGTAGCCTTCGTCGGGCGCGAGCGCGCGCAGCAGCGTCACCAGGCGCTTCCGGTCGCGCGGGGACAGCGCCGGAGATCGGGCGGAGATGGGCGAGGTGCTCATAGTTTTGTGCAAGAAAATCAGCGGAATCGGGCTTATTCGGCGCAGTTCGTCAGACTAGTATGCATGCTTCGATCGACATTCGGGAGAAGCTCACATGGCATCCGGCAACATCATGCTCATTACCGGCGTCAGCAGCGGTTTCGGTCGCGCGCTCGCGCGGGAGGCGCTGGCCGCCGGCCACACGGTGGTCGGTACGGTGCGCAGCGCGCAGGCGGCGCGCGATTTCGAGGCGTTGTCCGCGCAGGCGGCCGTCGCGCGCGTGCTCGACGTGACCGACTTCGACCGCATCGACGGCGTCGTCGCGGACATCGAGGCGAACGTCGGGCCCATCGACGCGCTGGTGAACAACGCGGGTTACGGGCACGAAGGGATCATGGAGGAGGCGCCGCTCGACGAGATGCGCCGGCAGTTCGACGTGAACGTGTTCGGCGCGGTCGCGATGATGAAGGCCGTCGTGCCGTTCATGCGCGCGCGCCGGCGCGGCCGCATCCTGAACATCACGTCGATGGGCGGGCACATCACGATGCCGGGCATCGCGTACTACTGCGGCAGCAAGTTCGCGCTGGAAGGCATTTCCGAAACCCTCGGCAAGGAGCTCGAGCCGTTCGGCATCGCGGTGACGGCCGTGGCGCCGGGTTCGTTCCGCACCGACTGGGCCGGCCGCTCGATGGTGCGCACGCCGCGCTCGATTGCCGACTACGATGCGCTGTTCGATCCGATCCGCCGCGCGCGCGAGGACAAAAGCGGCAAGCAGCCGGGCGACCCCGCGAAGGCCGCGCGGGCGATGCTCGCCGTGATCGCGGCGGACCGTCCGCCCGCGCATCTGCTGCTCGGCAGCGATGCGCTGCGGCTCGTGCGGAGCAAACTGTCGGCGCTGGACGACGAAATCCGCGCGTGGGAAGCCGTGACGGTGTCGACGGACGGCTGACGCGCGCGGCATCGTTCATTTCCTGCCGGTGGATGATCGGCCGTCGCTGCGCGCGATGGCGTCGAGGTTTCACAATAATGGCCGATAATGGCAACCGGCCCGCTCGCCACGTTCATCCACCTCACCGGAGCATCGCGATGCCATACGTCACCACGAAGGACAACGTCGATATTTTCTACAAGGATTGGGGTCCGAAAGATGCACAGCCCGTCATGTTCCACCACGGCTGGCCGCTGTCCAGCGACGACTGGGATGCGCAGCTGCTGTTCTTCGTCCAGAACGGCTATCGCGTGATCGCGCACGACCGGCGCGGCCATGGCCGCTCGGCGCAGGTCTGGGATGGTCACGACATGGATCATTACGCGGCGGATGCGTTCGCGGTGGTCGAAGCGCTCGACCTGCGCAATGCGGTGCATATCGGGCACTCGACGGGCGGCGGCGAAGTGGCGCGCTACGTCGCGAAGCACGGCGAGCCGGCCGGCCGCGTCGCGAAGGCGGTGCTGGTCAGCGCGGTGCCGCCGCTGATGCTCAAGACCGACTCGAACCCCGAGGGCTTGCCGCTCGACGTGTTCGACGGCTTCCGCAAAGCGCTCGCCGACAATCGCGCGCAGTTCTTCCTCGACGTGCCGAGCGGCCCGTTCTACGGGTTCAACCGCGAGGGCGCGACCGTGCACCAGGGCGTGATCCGCAACTGGTGGCGGCAGGGGATGGCAGGCAGCGCGAAGGCGCATTACGACGGCATCAAGGCGTTTTCGGAAACGGACCAGACCGACGACCTGAAGTCGATCTCCGTCCCGACGCTCGTGCTGCATGGCGAAGACGACCAGATCGTGCCGATCGCGGACTCCGCGCTGAAGTCGGTCAAGCTGCTGAAGAACGGCACGCTGAAGACCTATCCGGGCTATTCGCACGGGATGCTGACGGTCAACGCGGACGTGCTCAACGCCGATCTGCTCGCGTTCGTGCGGGCATGACGGTGTCGGCGCCAGCCCGCTGCGGCGGGCGGCGCCGCGATCGAAGGGAGGCGATCCGGCCGCGTGGGAAAGGGCGGATCGCCCGCCGGGTGCTTCACCCCAAATCGACGAAGCGCACGCCCGGATGCGCGAGGCGCGGCAGCCGGCTGCTCGGCAGCACGATCGCGAGCGCCGCGTAGCGCATCGTCGATCGGCGTGACGCTTCGTTTGCGTCGCGCTGGCGCCCGCTAGCCATTGCGCAGGAACACGACGTAGCCGCGGAACCACGGATTCGACGCGAGATACGGCGGCGCGTCCCACTCGCCGCCCTGGATCACGCCGATGCGAAACGGCAGTTGCAGCCGCGCGACGCGCGGCAGATAGGCTGCATAGTCGGGAATCGTGCTGCGGCCCTGGTAGGTCTGCACGACCACTTCGTCGACGATCCCCTTGAGCTGGTTGACCTGGTCGGTATCGATGCGGCTGCTCCAGTCGAGCAGCCCCGTGATGCTCAGCCGGCAATCGGCGGGCAAGGTCTCGCGCAGCGTGCGCAGGAACGCGAGGTAATCCTGCAGGTGGCGCGTACCGGCATCGAAGTCGATCTGGATGCCGGCGATCGTGCGGCCCGACGCACGCCAGCGTGCGAGCTGCGCGAGCATGATCTGCGTGACGCGCGGTGTCCAGCGCAGCGTATGCGCGCGATAGACGAGCCACACGCGTGCGTCGGGCGCGGGCGGCAGCGCGACGCCCTGCGCGATCACGCGCACCTGCGACTCGTCCCGCGGCGACGCCTCGATCTGACCTTGAAGCACGTAGACGGCGCGCGCGCCGCGCACGACCGTCTGCGGCTTCACGCCCGCCCACAGCCAGAACGCGTCGTACCGTGCGGCGTCGACGGTGCCGGCCAGCGCACCGCGCGCGGCCAGCAGCAGCGCGATGCACGCGATGCGTTTCATGTGGCGCTTACCAGTAGTAGCGAAGCTTCCGCGCCCACGGGCTGCCCGCATAGGCGGTCTTCAGCGTGTCGAACCAGCGCTTGCGCGTACTCTTCGACACTTCCTTGCCGCCGCACTCGTTGGAGCCGCTCGGCTCGTAGCACTTGATCGCGCGATAGAACGCGTACGCGCGGTCGTTCGGGTCCGCCTGCGTATCCGCCATCACCGTCACGTAGCTCGACATCCGCTCGTACGGCTTGCCCGCGAACTGCGACGGCGCGTCGCCGAGCGTCGGCGGCACGCGCGTGGCGGCCGTGCTCGACGCATTGCGGACCCACGACGGCACCGGATCGATTTCGAGGCCGGGCACCGGCGGATGAAGCCGCACGAAATCGGCCAGGCAGTTCAGCCCTTTCGGATCGGCGGGATTCTGCTGCAGCGTCGCGGCGATGTCGCGCGCCGAGGGGCACGTGTAGCCGTCTGCGTTTTTCGCACCGGCCGCGACGAACGGCTTCAACGGATCGGCGGACGTGCCGGACACCAGCGCCGTGTCGGCGATGAAATCCGCGTAGTGCGAACGCGTGAGCTCCTTGTACAGCAGCGTGTACAGCGCGGTGTCGCGCAGCGCGCTGCCGGTCGCGCGATTCCGCGCCTGCGCGCGCAGCAGGTCGGCATTGGCCGCGCGCTGCAGCAGCACCGCGCGGATCGCGGCGTTCTGCACGGGCGAATCGTCGGCGAACGCGTCGTTGACGAGCCCGGCCTGCTCCAGGTTGATCGCGAGCGCGAGTTCCAGCATTTCGCGCTGGAAGCGGAATGTCGCGAGCGGGATCAGGTCGCGCCACAACTGGCGGGCCTTGTCGTTCTGGCCGCTATCCTCCAGCGCGAACCCGCGCAGCGCCTGCTGGCTCAGACCGAAGTAGTCGAGCGGCGCGGCGGGCGTTTGCGGCAGCAGGTTAAGGGCGGCATCCGGCTTGTGCCCGATCTGCACGTACCACGTTGCGAGCAGGTAGTCGTACAGCGCGGGCGCGTTCGCGAAGCGCGGCTTCTGCGCTTGCAGCTCGTCGAGCGTCATCGGCTTACGGCTTGGATCGCTGCTGTCCGACGCACGCATGCGCAGCAGGTCGACGGTAGCGAGCACGGTCGGCGACTGGATCTGGCTCGCGTCGAATGCCGAGCCGAACAGCAGCTTGCTGTCGAATTCGTTCGCCAACTGCATCAGCGGCACGTTCGACGTCGCCGGCGACCAGCGCGCGAGCGCATGGCCGTACAGGTCGGCCTGCTGCGTGACGTTGCCGTCGAGCCACGCGACACGCCGCAACAGCCCGCTCGCGGACACCGCGTAGCGCCCCTTCGGATACACCTTCAGGTAGGTCCGGAACACCGTGTTCGCCGCGTCGAGCGACACCTTCGACACGCGCGCGCGCGTCGGCGTCGGGCTGTCGTTGTCGAATACGTTGGCTTGCGCCGCGTTCAACTGCGCGCGCCCGGCCATGTAGAGGCCGGTTTCCTTCAGCCACGGGTCCGCGCTGTGCGACGCGTTCGCGAAGGCGCGGGTCGCGGTGAGGAAGTCGGCGCGGTAGAACGCGTTTGTGCCGTCGAGGTACGCGGCGAACTGCTGGCCGAGCGGCGACTTGACCGGCGGCTTCGTCCACGCGGCGCTCGCGCCGCCCGCGGCACAGGTCTTCTGCGCGATGTCGGCGCGTGCCGCGCGCAGGCGCGCAGCTTCGTCGGCGGGCAGGCCGCCGGCGCCGGCCAGTGCGTCGTTGAACGCTTCCGCGCCCGCGCTCATGCTGCGGCAGATGCTGCCTTCGCCGTCCGCGTACCGGTTCGACGACGCACCTGCATCTGCTGCGCCGCCGGTCTGGTCGGGCTCCTTCTGGCCGATATAGATCCATCCGGAGAAATCCATCGGGAACGGCACGACGATCCGGTCGACCCGCTCTTTCGCCGGGATGGTCTTTGGGTCCGGGAACACCTGCGCGACCTTGCCGCTGTCGACCATCATCAGCATCGCGTTGATGCGCGTGTCGTTGGCGGGCGTCAGCATCGGCACGTTGCCGCATGAGTATGAAGTTTGCCGGAGCGTGTTCGGCACGTAGCAGCCATCGTCTCCACTGGCATGGGCGGCCGGCATCCAGAGCAGGCCGGCCGCCAGCGCGGCGAACAGGTTTCGGTGCAGCATCGGGTTTCTTCGCATTTTTCTTGTGTCGGGTAGGGGCCGCGACGGCCGGTTCTCTCAGGGGGCGCGGTCGGCCCCGGCGCGTATCGTACCTGACGAGGCGTGATGGCTCACGCGATGAATGCTGCCGTTCGAGGTGCTCGCCAACTGGGCCGGCCGTGCGTGAGCGTCGCGCGGCGACCGCGCTCGCGCATCACGCGCACACGCTGGTGGCGATGCCTCCGTCGTCCATCTCGTCGAGCGCGGCCCGCAAGTCGTCGATGGCCACCATCAGTTCGCGGACCTGCCGCAACGACGGATATTGATGCAGCACGGCTTGCCACTGCGGCAGGGTCAGCAGCGCGTGCCAGATGACGCCGAGGCCGTCCGGATCGGCATCCGGTTGCCGCGCGAGCGCGCTCGCGTATTCGAGGCTGGCCTGTGCCGACAGCAACTGCATCCGGCTCGCGGCGCCCAGCAGGCGCAGTGTCGCGTCCGCGGACGCGTCGCAGCAATACAGCACCTCGCGTGGCAGCGCCGTTTCGTCGGTCGTCAACGCGTGCAGCGATGCGCCATGCACGCGCACCGTGCCCTGGTGCGTCTCGAATGCATAGACCGTGTCGGGCGCTGCCTGCGCGAGCAGGTTCAGGCCGCGCAGCAGCCGCGGCAGGTCGGTGGTCGCGGCATCCGCGGATGCCTTCGCTTCGACGAGAAAGCGCACGTTCCACGCGAGCGCCGGGTCGCCGCCGCGCGCGCGTTCGAGCAGGATCGCGTCCCATTCGGTTTTCGCGCGGTCGTGCCGGCCCGGGATCGACGACGGCACGCGCATCGACGTGACCACGCGGTAGGTGCGCTGCTCGTCCACCGCGTCGAGCCTGCGCGCCAGCGCGTCGAGCGCCAGCGCGGCCAGCGCTTCGACGGCCGCGCCGCGCTGCTGGGACGCCGCGCCTTGCGCGACGGCGGCCGTGCTGCCGACGAGCGGGCCTTGACGGACCCACAGCGCGCGGTAGCGACGCACGTCTTCGTCCGCGGCCAGCGCATCGAGTCGCAGCGTGCGTTCGAGCGCGGGGCTGTCCTTGAGTTTGACGATGTCCTGCTCGAATGCCGCGTCGGTCGCCATCTCGGGCAGCGCGAGCAATTGCGCGAGTGCGGCACGCAGCTCGACCCACGCCGCCGAGGTCGCGGCCGCATGCAGGCGCGCGAGGCCGTCGCGTTGCCAGGCCTGCGCGCTGCGCTCGAGCTTGGCCGGGTGCGCGATCGCATTGACGGCCGCGTGGAGCGCGCGCCGGTCCTGCTCGGCGTGCGCGGACAACGACGCGTATTCGCGTACGTTCGGCGCATCGTGGCGCAGCACCGATGCCTGAAACGACGGATCGCCGGATGACGGATCCATCGCATCGCGGATCATCCGCGCGAGCGCATCGATGAAGCGCTGCCGCAGGTCCGCGCCGGGCGCGTGGCCGTCCGCCTGCATCCTGCGCGCTTCCTCGATCACGACCGCCAGCGCGGTGGCCGGGTTCGTCGCGTCGGTCAGCGACGACGCGCGGTCGAGCGGCGGCAGCCGATAACGGCGCGCGACGGTGCGCAGGGTGGCATCGAGCAGGGCGGGCAGCGGTGTCAGCGACATGGCGGATCGGGCGTGAAAGCGACGTGACCCGTCACGCGGTCAACGTCACCGACAGGCTGCCGAGCTCGCCGAAGCGGACCGTCAGCGCATCGCCGAGCGGCACCTCGATCGCACCCGCGTACGAGCCGGTCGTCACGATCTGGCCGGCGCGCACCGCATCGCCGCGCGACGCGAGGAAGTTGACGAGCCACACCAGCGGCTTCAGCGGATCGCCGTCCGGATGGAGGCCGTCGATCGTCCGGTTCAGCGCGCCTTCGAACGACAGCGCCAGCGTCGCGAGCGGCGCGTTCAAGCCGTCGGGCACGGCCGGGCCGACGCACAGTCCCTGGTTGAATTGCCCGTCGGCCAGCAGCTCGAACTTCGACGCGCGCATCGGCTCCGCATAGCGGCAGCCGAGTATCTCGAGCACGACGCGCACTTCCCGGATCGCCGCCCGCACGTCGCCTTCGGCGTACGGTTGCTCGCGCGCGGGCAGGTCGCGGTCGAGCACGAACGCGATTTCCGGTTCGATCCGCACGATCGGCCCGCCGACGACGCGGTACGGTGCATCGGCTTCGCGGATCGTCGAGGCGAAGATCGGCGCGAGGATCACGCGATCGGGCGGCGGCAGCGCACATTTCCATCCGCCGACGGGTTCGCCGAGCAGAACGGCCACGCGCTGCTGGATCGCGAGCGCGGTGTCGATGTCGTCGGGGCGCAGTGCATCGGGCAACAGCGGGCCGGGCGCGCCGGCATGGCGGGCGGCGACGAGATGCTGGGCGGCGCCGTCCACGCGTTCGGTAGTCGTTGTCATGTCGGTTGAGCGAGTCGAAAGTGGGGCCGGAAAAAAGGGCCGGACGAAAGTCGCACATCCGATGATAGCGCCTTCGGCGCGATGGCCGCTCGATAGCGTGCGGCGCACGCATGGCCGGCCCGGTTCGCGGCCTGGCCGGCAACGCAAGCTTCTCCCTTCCCGTCGCGCCGTTTCGCCGCATGCGCGGTCGCCGCCGGACTTGATCGCCGTCAATATTCGAACCCGCCGTCGGCCGATGATGGAGACATGGCCGGGCGCGACGGCGCGCGCGGCAACTCACCCCAGCGAGGTTCGCATGTACGAGAAGATCATGGTGGCCGTCGACGGCAGCGCTTCGTCGAAGCGGGCGCTGGCCGAGGCCGTGAAGGTGGCGCTGGCGGGCGATACGCACGTCAGCGTCGTGTACGTGGTCGACAAGTCGGCGCTGTTCACGTATGCCGGCCGTCTCGATCCGCACGCGCTCGTCGAGGAAATTCGCGACGACGGGCGCAAGGTGCTGCGCGAAGCCGAACGGATCGTCGCGCTGGCCGGCGCGAAAGGCGAAGCCGAACTCGTCGAGACCGAGAGCATCGGCGAGGACGTCGCGGAACGCCTGCAACGTTACGTGAAGGAGCGCGGGATCGATCTCGCGGTGGTCGGCACGCACGGGCGGCGCGGCATCCGGCGCGTGCTGCTCGGCAGCGTCGCCGAGCGTTTCATGCGCGGCTCGAAGTGCCCGGTGCTGTTGATTCGTGGCGACGACGCCGACGAGCCGGCGGCCGCGGCCGCGGCATGACGCGGCGCGCACGATGATACGCCGCCAGTACCGGATCGTCGTCGCGGCGATCGCCGTGTTCGTGTCGCTCGCCGGCATGATGGCCGTCGTGACGGGCCTGCTGTTCGATGCGACGACGGCGCTGCGCGGCGGCGCCGTTGCGTTGATCGTCGGCGTGGCCGGCTTCGTCGTGATGCTGAACCCGGGGCCGAAAGACGAGGCGTGACCCGCATGGAGGAGGGGGGCGCACGTCCGGCCTCGGTTTTGCGACGACCGGCGACAGCCGTTGCTCCGCCCCGGGTTCGCCCGATTCGAGGGCTTCACCGCGCTGTCGCCGTGGATTACGCAGTACCTGAAGAGCGAATACGGGATGTCGCTTGTGATGGCGTCCGCGTCCGCGGCCGGCCTCTCGCTGCCGGGCTCCGTGTGGCGCACACCCGTCGTCACGGGCTGACGTTTTTCGACCGATCCGATGTGCTGGCGCGCTGCCCGCAGGGTTCGCGGCCGCGCACGCGCATCTTCCCGTTCGGGAGGGGGCGGGCGGCGTATCCGGCCGCGCGCGCTTCTGTCAAACTGGCGCCCATGAAACCGCGCCTCGCCTCACCGCTTTCCCCCGATTCCGCGCCTGCGCCCGCAGGTTTTCCCGACGCCGACGAACTGGCCGCACTGCGCGCGTGGTACGCGGGCATGACCGTGCGCCAGGCCGTCGAGCGCTACCTGCCCGACCGGCTCGGCGACGGACGGTCGGCGCGCGGCGTGATCGGCGCCATTCGCCGGCGCCTCGTGCGCGTCGCGCGGCAGGTTGGCCGCCCCGATCTCGCGGAACGGCTCGGCCATCCGGACGGTGAGCGTTTGCGGGAGGCGAAGGCGGCAACCGACGCGATCGGCCTGCTGCGTCATGCGCGCGCGCCGGTCCCGCAGATCGGCGACGACGTCGGCCTGTGGTTGCCGGCGCGCGCGGTCGCGGCGTTGCGTGCGCACGGGATCGCGACGCTCGCCGACCTGACCGTGCGGATTCCGCGCCGGCGTCAGTGGTGGCGTGCGATCGCGGGGCTCGGCATGGCCAGCGCGCGGCGCATCGAGGCGTTCTTCGCCGCGCATCCGGAGCTGACCGAACGCGCGCGTGCGCTGATCGCCGCGACGCCGCGCGGCAGCATCGTGCCGTGGGAGCAATTGAAGCTGCCGCACGAAGTCGACGGCTCGGCCGGCACGTTCCGCGCGCCGCGCGCGAGCAGCACGCTCGATGCGGACAACGATTACGCGGCCGTGCATGCGTGGCTATCGCTGCACGAATCGGCCGCGACGCGGCGTGCATACCGGAAGGAGGCCGAGCGGCTGATCCTGTGGGCGATCGTCGAGCGCGGCCGCGCGCTGTCGTCGCTGACGACCGAGGATGCGCTCGCGTATCGCGCGTTCATCCGGCGGCCGACGCCGCACGAACGCTGGGTCGGGCCCGTACGGCCGCGCGGCGCGCCCGACTGGCGACCGTTCTCGGGCGCGTTGTCCGCGCGGTCCGCGGCGTACACGCTGTCGGTGCTCGGCGCGCTGTTCCGCTGGCTGATCGAGCAGCGCTACCTGCTCGCGAATCCGTTCGCCGGCGTGAAGGTGCGCGACACGCGCGGCGCGACCGCACTCGATACGTCGCACGCGTTTACCGAAGGCGAGTGGCTGCTGGTTCGCACGATCGCCGACGGGCTCGAATTCCGCAAGCGCACGGGCGACGCTGCGCCGCAGTCGGGCTGGACGCCGGCCGCCGCGCAACGGCTGCGCTTCATTCTCGATTTCGGCTATGCGACCGGGCTGCGCGCGAGCGAACTGGTCGGCGCGACGCTCGGCGACATCGGGACGGACGCGCACGGCGACGCGTGGCTGAAGGTGATCGGCAAGGGCCGCAAGGCCGCCCGCGTCGCGCTGCCGCCGCTGGCGCGCACGGCGCTCGATCGCTATCTGGTCGCGCGCCGGTTGCCGGTCACGCCGGCGCGCTGGCGGCCCGATACGCCGCTGATTCCGAGCCTCGCGGAAGACGACGCGGCCGCGATCACGAGCGTGCGGCTGTGGAAGGTGATGCAGCGTTTCTTCGTGCAGACGGCCGATAGCATCGAGGCCGACCACCCGGCGCTCGCGCACAAGCTGCGCCAGGCGAGCCCGCACTGGATGCGGCATACGCATGCGACGCACGCGCTGGCGCGCGGCGCGGAGCTGACGACGGTGCGCGACAACCTGCGGCATGCGTCGATCTCGACGACGTCGATCTATCTGCATGGTGACGACGTGAAGCGGGCGCGGCAGATGTCGAGTGCGTTCGGCGTGGACAAGTAGGCGAGTCGGAAGCTGCCGGCCGGCACCGCGCACACGACGGCAGCGGTCGATGCCTGGGCGCGTTTCGCGTCTGCGAATGGATGACGCACCGCAGCGTATCGGCAGATAAGGTGGAACGGCCCGGCGCGCACGACGGTCATAAACTTTTTCATCGGGAGCGGCGGATGGCATCGAGCCAGCGCACGGTCGATTTCATCGTCGAGCAGATCGCGGCGGCCGGTACGGTATCGGCGCGCAAGATGTTCGGCGAATACGGCATCTATTGCGACGGCAGGATGGTCGCGCTCGTCTGCGACGACCGGCTGTTCGTCAAGCCGACGCCCGAAGGCCGCGCGTATCTCGGCGCGTGCGACGAAGCCCCGCCGTATCCGGCCGCGAAGCCGCATCTCGTCATCGCCGGCGATCGCTGGGACGATCGCGAATGGCTGTCGACGCTGATCCGGATCACCGCCGCGCAATTGCCGCTGCCGGTGAAGCGCGGCCGATGACGATCGAGTCGGATGCCGCGCCGCGCAGCCGGCAGGCGTATTCTGTGACACATGCGCGCGACCATCGTGCGCCAGGGAGTACCAACATGGAGACATCCGGACCGTCGCGCGGCACGCGGCTGGCGCGCCGCGCCTGGCGCGCGCTCGTCGTGACCCTGTGCGTAGGCTGGAGCGCGCTGTCGTTCGGCGCGGAGGGCGCGAACGGCGCGGCCGCGCTGCTCGACCGCTACCGCAGCCTCGGCCCGCAACTGAAGGACAATGCGTTTCACCGGCCCCTGGTGCTCGAATCGTCGGAAGCGTCGTCGTCGCTGAAGGGCGACATCTATGCGGTCGTCGATTATCCGTTCGCGGTGGTGAACGGCCAGCTCAACGATCCCGCGCGAGGCCCCGAGAACTGGTGCGCGGTGCTGATCCTGCACCTGAACACGAAGTACTGTCACGCATCGAGCGGCGCCAACGGCGCGGTGCTCGACGTGAACCTCGGCCGCAAGATCGAGCAAAAGCTGTCGGACACCTATCGCGTGCAGTTCCGCTACCGCGTGGCGGCCGCGACGCCCGATTATTTCCAGGTCGACCTGACCGCCGACAGCGGCCCGATGGGCACGAAGGATTACCGGATCGCGCTCGAGGCCGTGCCGGTCGGCGCGTCGCGCACGTTTCTGCACCTCACGTATTCGTATGGCTTCGGCACGGTCGGCCGGATGGCGATGAAGACCTATCTCGCGACCGTCGGCAGCGACAAGGTCGGGTTCACGACCGTCGGCGCCGCGTCGGCCGCGCAGCCGCGGTACGTCGGCGGCGTGCGCGGGCTGCTGGAGCGCAACACGATGCGCTACTACCTCGCGATCGACACGTATCTCGCGACGCTCGACAAGCCGCTCGATGCGCGCCTCGCGCGCTGGTTCGACGCGACCGAGCAGTACCCGCAGCAACTGCACGAAGTGGAGCGCGGCGCGTATCTGCAGATGAAAGCGCAGGAGGTGCAGCGGCAGCAGACGGCGAAGTAGACGCCGCCCGCCGCTCAATCGAGCAACCCCGCGACGACGTCGACGATCCGCTGCAGCAGCGCTTCGTCGTAAGGCAGCCAAGGCACCGCGCGCAGTGGCGACGGCGGCGGGGCGGTCGTCGCATCGACGGGTTCGCCGTCGCGCGTCACGCGGCCCGTCGCGCAATGCACCGACCATGCGCCGACGCGCACATGACGTTCGTCGATCGTCATTCTCCCTTGCGCGAGCGCATCGGCGAACACGAGCGACAGCACGTGCTTGCGATGCCGCGCCATCACGCCCAGCGGTAGATCCGACAATCGGTTCAGGCGGTCCCGGCGTTCCGTCTCGATATCGCGCTGGCGGACCGGGTCCGTCGTGCGTGCGGCGACTGCCGCATGCGTCGCGTCGTCGTCGAGCGCGAACGCGGACACGCTCACGAGCAGGTCGACCGCACGCGCCACTTCGGAGAACACCACACGATCGATTTCGCCGATCGACACCGGCAGCCAGCGTGCGCCGTGTCGGCGTTCGAAGTGCAGCCGGCGCGACGTACCGTGGCTTTCCGAGCCGGGATAAAGCCGCGCATCGACGACGAAGGTCGCGCGCACGTCGCCGAATTCGCGGACGAGCGCGTCGTCGTACGCGCGGATCGACCAGCCTTCGCGGCGCGCGACGCCGAGCAGCGGCCGGCTCGACAGCACGTGGCCTTCGAACATTGCGGAATCGCTGGCCGATGCGTCGCCATCGCTCGCCACGTAGTACTCGCGGAACGCCTGCCTGACCGGTTGTCGCAGCGAACGGCCGACGAACGTACGCTGCCACGCGAGCCGCTCGTCCGCGTCGGCCAGCAACGGGTGCCATAGCCGGATCTCGCAGTCGTCGGCGATCTCGCACGCCTGGCCGGCCGCATCGCGCAGCACGACCTTGCCTTTGGCGATATCGGGGATGAACGATTGCGTCGAACCGTCGCCGTTGTTTTGTGCCAGCCAGATCATCCGCGCCGAGAACGCGGCGCCGGCCGGCGCGTCGACGAGCCGCTCGCGCCATTCGGCGTGGCCGAGCGTCATCGGCTGCCAGAAGCCGGCCTCCATGCACGCGGCGAGCATCGCCGATTGTTTCTTCTCGGGCTTCGCGTCGAGCGTCATCCGCAGCGCGGTGCGCGGCCGCTCGCCCAGTGCGCGTTCGGCCGGCTTCAGGTTGCGCGCGAGTTTCTTCTGCACGCCCGCGTGACGGACGACGGCCAGCGCGTCGCGCAGCGCGCGCACGCTCTCGGGTGTCGGGATCGTCTCGATCGCATGGCCAAGCGCGATGGCGAGCGATTGCGACGGCGCGGTTTTCGCGGCCGTCGGCGCGACGCATACGCCCGTCAGCAGCGGCCCGATCAGCGGCCGCAACCATGCCTCGTCGCGATAGGCGGCCACGCGCGCGGCGCGTGACAGAACTTGCGCGTCCTCGGTCGTGAACGCGCGATCGGCTTCGTAAGGCACGGTGCCGGCATGCAGCGCGGCGACCTGTCGCGCGGCTTCGGTCAGCGCGTCGCGCGCGAACGCGACGTACGCGGCCTCTTCCGCGAGCGTCACGGCTGGATCGCTGAGGTCGAGCCACAGCCGCTTCGGCGCGAAATAGCCGTCGTTCGTCGCAGCCAGTGCGAGCAGCGCGGCCGGGCCGAGTTCGGGCAACACGTCGAGTTCGCGCACGCGAAACGGCGAATCGGCCAGCGCCTGCGCATAGGCTTCGTGCCGTGCCGAGAAGTCGCGGCGGCCGGCGAACCGGTCGAGCGCATACGCGGCATAGGCGGATGCCGCGCGCAATCGACCTTCTTCCGGTTCGCCGGCGATCCGCGCGAGTTCGGCCTGCAGCGCCGCCGACGGCAGCGCGTCGAGACTCGGCAGATCCTCCAGCGCGCGTTTCCATCCGCCGGCCGGAATGGCGCGGAACAGTTCGAGCGCCGCGTCGGCGTCGATGAGCGGCACGAGGCCGAGCGCGTCGATCTGCCGACGCAGCCAGCACGCGAATACAGCACGCGGATCGTCGAACGCTTGGTCGCGCACGAGGAGCTCGTGCTCGACGCGCCGGAAAGCCGGCCACACGGCGCCGAGCGCAGGCGCGTCGAGCGTCGACAGGTCGATCGGCTCGTCGACGGAGCCCGAGGGGGCGGCCGGGTCGGTCAGGCGCGCGACCAGCAGTGCAACGAGGGCGTGGTCAGTCATGCACGCGCTCCCGGCCGGCTGCGGCGTTCCGGCACGATTTCTTCCATACCGGTCGCGCGACGCGTATCGCGCCGCCGAAGCGGGCTACGTGTTCGATCGTGTACTGCATGGTCTCGCTCTCGCCGTGAAAAACCCTGGGGGCGCACAGTATTGCACCCTGATTGATCCGATTGCGCGGAGGCCCATGCGCCGTCCCGCCCGGGCCGGTTCGGCCGCTCCGAGCCGGCCGACCGACCGTCCGGCCATTTCATAAGACGTACAGTTTTCCCGCGATACGCGACTCGCGCCGAACTGTACTCTTGTCCGCGCGTTCGATGTGTGTACTCGCCGCCAACTGTTCTTCTCTTAAGATTCGCTCATCAAGTGCACAGTGCCGCGGATCCAGCTGATTCGGAACCCTGCCGGCGCATCTTCAAGAGAGAGCCAGTGCGATGGAAAAGGCAAAACCGGAGGGAAAGATCAGGAATCACGACGGCCCGGTCGGCGGGCAAAACGCGTGCGTGTCGGATGCACATGGCGTGGCGGCGCGGCTGCGCCCGCCCGCGGGAGACGCACGATGAAACTCTATGAAAAACTCGCGGACGACATCGAGCGCCTGATTCGCCAGGGCGTGTACCGGCACGGCGACCGGATCCCGTCGGTGCGGCAGGCGAGCCAGCAGCACCGGATCAGCATCACGACCGTGCTGCATGCGTATCTGTTGCTGGAGAGCCGCGGGCTGCTCGAAAGCCGGCCGCAGTCGGGCTATTTCGTGAATCTGCGTCGCGACGACGGTCACGCGCCGGTGCGCGAGCTGAGGCCGTCGAAGCCGATCGCGATCTCGTCGTCGGTCGACGTGAGTCGGCTCGTGCTGTCGACGCTGCGCTCGATCGGCACGGACGACGCGGTGCCGCTCGGCTCGCCGTATCCGGACCCGAGCCTGTTTCCGTTCGAGAAGCTCAATCGCTACGCATACGCGGCGGGCCGCGACAAATCGCTGTGGGGCGTGACCGACGGGTTGCCGCCGGGCCACCCGCGGCTGATCCGGCAGATCGCGCGCCGCTACCTGGAAAACGGGATGTCGGTGGATCCGAACGAGATCATCGTGACGGTCGGCGCGACGGAGGCGATCAACCTGTGCCTGCAGGCGGTGGCGAAGCCGGGCGACACGATCGCGGTGGAATCGCCGACGTTCTACGCGATGCTGCACGCGATCGAGCGGATGGGGATGAAGGCGATCGAGGTTGCCACGCATCCGGAATACGGGATCGACATCGCGGCGCTGGCTGCGATCGCGAAGTCGCAGCCGATCGCCGCATGCATGGTGATGCCGAACTTCCAGAACCCGCTGGGCTTCCAGATGCCGGACGAGCGCAAGCGCGAACTGGTTGAGTTTGCAACCAAGGCCGGGATGCCGATCATCGAGAACGGCGTGTACAACGAACTGTATTTCGGCGACACGCACCCGAGCTCGCTGAAGTCGTACGACCGTAGCGGGATCGTGCTGCATTGTTCGTCGTTCTCGAAGAGCCTGACGGCCGCGTACCGGATCGGCTGGGCGCTGCCAGGCCGCTATCGCGATCAGGTCGAGAAGCTGAAATTCCTGAATACGCTCGCGACGCCGTCGTTGCCGCAACTGGCGATCGCGGAGTTTCTGGAACGGGACGGCTACGAGCATCACCTGCGGCGCTTGCGCAAGGCGTATGCGCAGCAGGCGAACCTGATGCGCGCGATGGTGTCGCGGTTCTTTCCGGAAGGCACGCGCATGTCGAGCCCGGCAGGCGGTTACGTGCTGTGGGTCGAGTTGCCCGCGCAGGTCGACGCGATGCGGTTGTATCAGCTCGCGCTGGAGCAGGGAATCACGATCGGGCCGGGCTACATGTTCTCGATCACCGACAACTACCGGAACTTCATCCGCCTGAACTACAGCAGCCCGTGGTCGCCGGAGATCGAGCAGGCGGTGATCGCGGTCGGGAAGCTGGCTGCGGCGTGCATGCGGTGAACGGGCGGGCGACGTGGATCGCGGGCGTCGGGACATGCCGCGTGCGATTCATGTCGTTCAACCCCAACCGGCTGCCGAAAACGACCGTGCGGCCGATCGCAGCCAACTGCAGAAGGCGTCGATTGGCGGCCGCGCGGTGGCCGCACGTGTCGTCAGCAGGTGGTAGCTGTAGGGCCCCCGCACCGGGTTGCCCGGCGCAATGGCCAACAGCCCCTGCCTGACCGCATCGGCGGCGAGGACGTCCGACGCCACGGCCACGCCCTGGCCCGCGATCGCGGCATCGAGCGTCAGATAGGTATGCGAAAAGCTCGGCCCCTGTCGCAAACGCGCCGTGCTCGCGTGCACGTCCTGCATCCGGCACCAGCGCACCCAGTCCACCTGCTCCGGAATGCGGGCCTCGTATTCGTCGTGCAGCAGGGTTGCACGCAGCACGTCGTCCACGGTGCGCAACGGCTTGCATAGCGACGGTTGGCCGACCGCGAGGAACGTCTCCGACATCAGCGTATCCGCGACGAGCCCCGGATAGGGGCCCAGACCCAGGCGGATCGCCACGTCCACGCGCTCGCGGCTGAAGTCGACGGCGGGTACCGAAGCCAGCAGGCGCACCTCGATATCGGGATGCAGCCGCCGGAACTCGCCCAGGCGCGGCATCAGCCAACGCGTGACGAACGACGGCATCGCGGTGACCGTGACCTCCGGCGAATCCGCGGCTTGCCGGATGCCGAGCGACGCGCGCTCGAGCTCGTCCATCAAGCGCTCGATTTCGACGAAGTACCGCCGTCCGATCTCCGTCAACTGGACGGACCGGGCGCCACGCATGAACAGCGGCGTGCCCAGCCACTCCTCCAGCAGCCGCACCTGATGTCCCACTGCACCGGAAGTGACGCATAGCTCGTCACCCGCACGGGCGAAGCCGCCATGGCGCGCAGCGGCCTCGAATGCACGCACGGAGAGCAGGGGCGGAAGTTGTCGTGGCATGGCTCAATCAAATTGCGGCTCAGTGTGGAAACGTTTGATTTGTTGCGCGGGAAATGCGTGCTTAATCTGGAAGCCTTCTGTCACGAGGCTCAGAAATAGTGGGCCATGCCATTTCCGGAGTCAACATGGATCTCAGCATTCACGGCGAGTCGAATCCCGCGCTCGCGTCGTCGTTTCGAAAGGTGCTCGTGCCCTGGGCGGTCCAGGGCGGGCTCAATCCGCCGGTCATCACGCATGCGCACGGATGCTACTTCTACGATACGAACGGCAAGCGTTACCTGGACCTCACCAGCGGCTATGTCGCGGTGTCGTTGGGTCATGGCCATCCGAAGGTGGTGCAGGCGATCCAGGCGCAGGCCGCGCGCATGTGCTCGGTCGCGCCCAGCTACTTCAACGACGTGCGTGCCGAATATGCGGAACTTCTGAACAGCGTTTCGCCGTGGCCGGAGGGGCTGCGCGTGCACTTCACCAGCGGCGGCGCCGAAGCGAACGACGACGCGGTGAAGATCGCGCGGCTGGTGACACGCCGGCCCAAGGTGCTGACCGCCTATCGGTCGTATCACGGCGGCACCCTCGGCGCGAGCGCGATGACGGGCGTGGACCGCTGGCGCGATCCGTTCCCGGCGCTGCCGGGCATGGTGAAATTCTTTGCGCCGTACCCGTACCGCAGCCCGTTCCATACGTCGGAGCCGGCCGAGGAGACCCGCCGCGCCCTCGATCATCTGGCGCGCATCCTTTCGCATGAAGGCGCGCAAAACGTGGCCGCGATCCTGATGGAGCCGATGACCGGATCCAGCGGTGTCGTCGTCTACCCGCCGGGCTATCTCGAAGGCGTTCGCGACCTGTGCGACCGGCACGGCATCCTGCTGATCTTCGACGAGATCATGACGGGCTTCGGGCGCACGGGGGCATCGTTCTGCGCCGAGCGCGTCGGCGTATTGCCGGACCTGATTTCGTTCGCCAAGGGGGCCAGCGCTTCGTACACGCCGCTCGGCGGTGTCCTGGTGCGCGAGCGCGTGGCCCGCCACTTCGATACGGAACTCTTCGACGTGGGCCACACGCATGCGGGCCACGTGCTGGCCGTCGCCGGCGGCCTCGCGGCGCTGAAGGTCTATCTTGAGGAGGGCTTGTTCGAGCGGGCGCGCGAGATCGAGGGCTGGCTGCGCGACGGTCTCGGCGAGCTGGCGGAGCGCCATCCGTCGGTCGGCGACGTGCGGGGCATGGGCGCCCAGTTCGGCATCGAGCTGGTGCGCGATCGCGAAACCCGGGAGCCGCTCGTCGAGTGGCACCACCCGGCGGGAGCGGCGCCGATGCGCGCGTTCTATGGCGAGTTGCTGAAGCGTGGCGTCCACGCGTACGGGCGCTACAACGTGGTGATCGTGACGCCGCCGTTCGTCATCTCGCGCACGGAGCTGGACGAGGGGCTCGACGCGCTCGATGCGGCGCTGACGGTGTTGGAGGCTGCGCGATGACCTGCGAGGACATTCCGTATCGCGAAGCGGATGGCGTGGTGGCGCGTGGTGAGGCATGAAGGACCGACATCGAAGCCGGCGTCGCGCGGGGTGACGTCATCCCCCCGTCACCGGCGGAAAGAACGCGACCTCGCTGTCCTCCCGCACGACGAATTCCCCGGTCACCATTTCGAGGTTCACGGCCGCGCGCACGGGGCGGTCCATCCGCAGCGCGTCGGCGCTGCGCGCGTCGCGCGCGGCCAGCGTGCCGCGCAGCGCGTCGACGGTGAGTTCGCGCGCATCGATCTCGACGGTTTCCTCGTCGAGATCGAGTCGTTCGCGAATGCTTGCGAAATATTTGATCGTCAGTTTCATTGCGATGTCTCTATCAGGAGCGGCGGAATCGGAAAACGCGAAGCGACCGCGATCAGCCCCAGCGCCGCATCGCCTGGTCGTCGTGCGCCTTCGCCTCGACCCAGCCGGATTCGCCGTCGTGCCGGATCTCCTTCTTCCAGAACGGCGCATGGGTCTTCAGGAAATCCATCAGGAATTCGCACGCATCGAACGCGGATGCGCGATGCGCGGCGGCGACCACGACGAGCACGACGGGCTGGCCGAGCGGAATGCGGCCGACGCGGTGCACGATCCTGACCGCTTCGAGCCGCCAGCGCGCAGTCGCTTCCTCGACGATGCTCCACAGTGCCTGTTCTGTCATCGTCGGGTAGTGCTCGACTTCCAGTGCGACGACGTCGTCGACGTCGCCTTCCTTGCGCACGACCCCAAGAAAATTCACGACCGCACCGACATTCGGATTGCGAACGATCGGCGCAAGCTCCGCGCCCGCGTCGATCGGCGCATGCTGCACGCGCACTTCGAATCCGGCGGCAATGGCGGGCGCCGATTCGGGATGCGGCGCGGCTGCATCGACGGGCGGCGCGCTGCCGGCACGCAGCGGATCGTCCGGCAGCCCGGCGCGGGATTCGGTGAAGGTCGTCATGACAGGTTCTCCAGTGGACGGCGCATCCTGTGTCGCGCGGCGGCCCGTCAGCCGCCGACGAGCGACATGCGCACGGTCGGATAGGTCTTGCCCGGCGCGCGGGCCGGCCGTGCGGCCCGGCGCTCGGAATAGCGGTCGTCGCGCTGCGTCCAGCATGTGCGCACGGCGGCGGCGAGATCGCCGGCCGACACCGCATCGCCGAGCCACGGCCGCAGGTCGGTGCCTTGCATTGCGAACAGGCACGTATACAACTGGCCGTCGGCCGACACGCGGGCGCGCGAGCAGGTACCGCAAAACGGATGCGACACGCTCGCGATGAAGCCGACTTCGCCTGCGCCGTCGATGTGCGCGCAACGGATCGCGGTGGCGTCGTGCCCCGGTTCGCCGACCAGCACGAGCGGGTAGTGTGCGTCGATCAGCTCGCGCATCCGCGCGGCCGGCACGACTTTGTCGCCGGACCAGAAGCTTGCGCCGCCGACATCCATGTATTCGATGAAACGCACGGCCACGCCCGTGTGCCGGAAGTGCCGCACGAGCGGCAGGATCTGATCGTCGTTGACGCCGCGCTCGATCACCGCGTTGACCTTCACCGGCGCGAGCCCGGCCGCATGCGCGGCCTCGATGCCGGCCAGCACGCGCGACACCGGCACGTCGGCGTCGCTCATCCGGCGGAACACCGCGTCGTCGAGCGCATCGAGGCTCACGGTCACGCGCGACAGACCCGCATCGCGCAACGCGCGTGCCTTCGCGGCGAGCAGCGAGCCGTTGGTCGTCAGCGCGATTTCGACGGGCTTGCCGTCGACGGTCGTCAGCGCGGCAAGCCGTTCGATCAGCGCTTCGAGATGGCGGCGCAGCAGCGGCTCGCCGCCCGTGATGCGGATCTTCTCGACGCCGAGCGACGTGAAGGCGCGCGCGATCTTTTCCAGTTGCGCGAACGACAATCGTTCGGACGACGGCATGAACGCGTAGTCCGCGCCGAAACTTTCGCGCGGCATGCAGTAGCCGCAGCGGAAATTGCACTGGTCGATGACGGACAGGCGCAGGTCGCGCAACGGACGGCCGAGCGTGTCGGACGGCCGGGAGAAAGCGCCGGGCGATGCGCCGCCGGACGAAGCGGCGACGGCCGGCGCGGCGGAAACGATGGCATTCACGATCGGGTCGTCGGCCTGCATGAAGTAAGCGGAGGGGCATCGCCACCCGGCCGTGCGGGTGCCGACGTGTCGGCGCACAGGTCGTGACGAGCCTCATCGTGAGCATAGTCCGGCGGGTTTTTCCGGCAGAGACACAATCGTGCCCGAATTGCAGGAATACAGTTCGCCGCGCGGGACGCGCGACGAGCGCGGCGAATGGCGCGAATGCGTTGCGCCGGGCGGGTAGTCGGCGTCGTGCTCATGCGAGCCAGTGCGTGAATTCGTAGTACGGAACCGTGTCGCCGCGCGCGATGGCGCGCCCGGCCGGCAGCCGCGCGAGCCCGCTGGCCAGCACGAGCGACTGCAGCGTGCCGGCGCCTTGCTGGCGCAACGTATCGAGTACGGGCGCGCCATCGGCACCCACCGTACGGCGCACGCGCACGAAGCGCTCGCGCTGCGCATCCGGCTCGAAACCGGTGTCGATCGGCAGCGACGGCACGATCGGCACGCACGCGTCGCGCCCCTGCAGGCGGCGGATCAGCGGCGCGACGAACAGCGCGAACGTCGTCATCGCGGCGCCCGGATTGCCGGGCAGCAGCACCACTGGCCGCGTATCGAGCCGCGCGAGCGCGACCGGCTTGCCGGGCTTCATGCGCACGCCGGCGACGATGAACGACGCGCCGAGCGCGGCCAGCGCGGGGCGCAGCAGGTCCTTGTCGCCGACCGACGCGCCGCCGACGCAGATCACGAGGTCGCAGTGCGCGTGCAGGTCGCGCAGTGCCCGATCGACGGCGGCCGCCGTATCGGCCGAATGCATGCACATCGCGACGTCGGCGCCGGTACTCGCGACCAGCGCAGCGAGCATTGGTGCGTTGCTGTTGTAGATCTGCTGTGGCGCACGCGACTGGCCGCATGCGACCAGTTCATCGCCGGTCGTCAGGATGCCGACGCGCAGTGCCGCGCGTACGTCGATCCGCGCCAACCCTTGCGCGGCGGCCACGCCGACGTGCATCGCGCCCATCCGCACGCCGGCCGGCACGAGCCGATCGCCGGCGCGCACTTCCTCGCCACGGCGGCGGATGTGCGACCCGCTGCGTTCGGGCGTGTCGAACGTGACGCCGCCGTCCCGTTCGTGCGCATGCTCCTGCATCACGACGGTGTCGGCGCCGGGCGGAATCAGGCTGCCGGTGAAGATGCGTGCGGCCGTGCGCGGCGCCAGCGGCGCCGGCATGTCGCCGGCATAGCAGCGCTGCGCGACGCGCAGCGGCTCGCCGTGTGCGAGGTCGGCGTACCGCACGGCGTAGCCGTCCATCGCGCTCTGGTCGGCCGGCGGCTGGTCGAGCACCGCGGTCAGCGGCGCGGCCAGCACGTGGCCGGCCGCTTGCGCGACGGGCACGGACGCGGCGGCCTCGAGCGGCGCGAATGCGCAGGCGAATTGCTGCTGCGC
This sequence comes from Burkholderia sp. MSMB1078WGS, assembly GCF_001528895.1. Classification (NCBI taxonomy): domain Bacteria; kingdom Pseudomonadati; phylum Pseudomonadota; class Betaproteobacteria; order Burkholderiales; family Burkholderiaceae; genus Burkholderia; species Burkholderia sp. MSMB1078WGS. The sequence goes on from NZ_LPDI01000070.1 coordinate 54,703, forward strand.
GGCATCGAAATCGAACAGGTGTTTCAGTTTCATGACGAGTGGGCCGGGTGCGCCGGTGGGTCGAGGTGAACGGCGGCGGGCGACACGTATTCGACGAAGCCGTCGTTGCGGCAGAAACCGAGTAATCGCACGCCGGCTTCGCGGGCGACGTCGATCGCGAGCGACGTCGGCGCCGAGATCGTCGCGAGCATCGGGATGCCGACCCGCGCGGCCTTGCGCACCAATTCGTAGCTCGCGCGGCTCGACAGGAACACGAAACCGGCGCGCAGGTCGGCGCGGCGGCGCGCGAGCCGCCCGATCAGCTTGTCGAGCGCGTTGTGGCGGCCGACGTCCTCGAACACGTCGAGTACGGCGCCGTCGCGGTCGCACCACGCGGCCGCGTGGATGCCGCCCGTCTCGCGCATCAGCGTCTGCCGGGCCGGCAACGCACGCGCGGCGCGCGCGATCGCGTCGGCGCCGATGCCCGCGGCCGTGCCGGCGGCCGCGATCCGCGGCGGCTGCAGGTCGAGCTGCGCGATGCTTTCGATGCCGCACACGCCGCAGCCCGTGCGGCCGGCCAGCGCGCGGCGGTGCGCCTTCAGCGCCATGAACGCCTGCTGCGACACGGTGAGCCGCACTTCGGCGCTGCCGGGCCGGCATTCGCTTTCGACGTCGAAGACGTCCGACGCGCGCTCGACGATGCCTTCGCTCAACGCGAAGCCGAGGCCGAACGCGTCGAGGTCGATCGGCGTCGCCATCATGACAGTGTGCGCGATGCCGTTGAACACGAGTGCAACCGGGGTTTCGTCGACGACGCGATCGACGGTGTCGCACGCGTCGCCGGCGCGATGGCGCGTCACCTGACACGCGGTGCTGCCGGTCGGATCGTCGCGGTGGGTCATGCAGGTTTCTCCAGGCGGGGCGGCCGGCGGGCCGGCCGGGTACGGCGCATGCGCCGAACGACGGGAATCGATGCCGCCGGGCGGGCGCCGAAGGGCGCGCGACCGCCGTGGGCGGGCGTTGCATGACATGTTAAGCGGGGTGAACAGTGCGCCGCAGGCACAGCGCCGCCACGCGGAAAGCAGTACAGCTGACCGTCCCGTGGGCACGGAATATGTTTTCCGTGCACACATCTTCGGCGGCGCCAGCAGCACAGTTTCAGCGCACGTTCGAGTGATTGCGAGTATCGTTGCAAACGCGATATCGTCATTCACGCTTCGATGCCATGCGAGTGACAGCTTGTGTTCGCATGTGTTGTCGCCAAGTCGTCGCGCGATTTCCTGCTTCGGGCGTACGTCCTCACAACCACGAGCAAATTACGGTCATGGAAATCTTCGATGCGTTCCATCTCGCCCGATTGCAATTCGCATTCACGGTGTCGTTCCACATCGTGTTCCCCGCGATCAGCATCGGCATGGCGAGCTTCCTGGCGGTGCTGGAATGGCGCTATCTCGTCACCGGCGACGCCGCCTACAAATCCATGTTCCAGTTCTGGTCGAAGATCTTCGCGATCGGCTTCGGCATGGGGGTGGTCTCCGGCGTCGTGATGGCGTACGAGTTCGGCACCAACTGGGCCGGCTTCTCGCGCGTCGCGGGCAACATCACGGGGCCGCTGCTCACGTACGAAGTCCTGACGGCGTTCTTCCTCGAAGCCGGCTTCCTCGGTGTGATGCTGTTCGGCTGGCAGCGCGTCAGCCCCCGCGCGCACTTCTTCGCGACGCTGATGGTCGCGGTCGGCACGCTGATCTCGACGTTCTGGATTCTCGCGTCGAACAGCTTCATGCAGACGCCGCAAGGCTACAAGATCGAGAACGGCCTCGTCGTGCCGGTCGACTGGTTCAAGATCATCTTCAACCCGTCGTTCCCTTACCGTCTCGTGCACATGACGATCGCGGCGTTCATCGTGGCGGGCTTCATCGTCGCCGCGTGCGGCGCGTGGCACCTGTTGAAGGGGCGCCGCGACGAGCCGGTGAAGCGCAGTTTCTCGATGGCGCTGTGGATGCTGCTGGTGCTCGCGCCGATCCAGATCGTCGTCGGCGACGCGCACGGGCTGAACACGCGCGAATACCAGCCGGCGAAGATCGCGGCGATCGAGGGGCTGTGGGAAACCGAGAAGGGCGGCACCGCGCTGAACCTCGTCGGGCTGCCCGACATGCAGGCTGAAACCACGCGCTATGCGATCCAGGTGCCGCACCTCGGCAGCCTGATCCTCACGCACAGCTGGGACGGCGAGATTCGCGGGCTGAAGGAATTCCCGCCCCAGGACCGCCCGTATTCGCCGATCGTCTTCTGGACGTTCCGGATCATGGCCGGCCTCGGGATGCTGATGCTGCTGACCGCGCTGCTCGGGCTACTGCTGAGAAAGGGCGGGCGCCTGTACGAGACACGCTGGTTCCAGTGGTTCGTGGTGGCGATGGGGCCGTCGGGCATCGTCGCGTTGCTCGCCGGCTGGATCACGACCGAGGTCGGGCGCCAGCCGTGGACCGTCTACGGCGTGCTGCGCACCGTCGATTCGGTCGCGCCGCTCAGTGCGCAACAGGTCGGCGTGTCGCTGCTGATCTTCGTGGTCGTGTACTTCCTGGTATTCGGAACGGGGATTTACTACATGATGAAACTGATGAAGCGCGGGCCGGCTGCCCAGGCCGGTTACATCGAGCTGCACCGGCATCCGGGGCTGCGCAAGAGCGCGCTGTCCACGCCGCTGAACGTCACCGAGGCGGAGTAACCATGCACATCGATCTTCCTGTCGTCTGGGCCGCGATCATCGGCCTCGGCGTATTCATCTACGTGATGCTGGACGGCTTCGATCTCGGCATCGGGCTCATGTTTCCGTTCTTCGACGCGAAGGCCGAGCGCCAGGTGATGCTCGACACCGTCGCGCCGGTGTGGGACGGCAACGAGACGTTCCTCGTGCTCGGCGGCGCGGGCCTCTACGGTGCGTTCCCGGTCGTGTATTCGACGCTGCTGCCGGCCAACTACCTGCCGCTGGTGCTGATGCTGGTCGGGCTGATCTTCCGGGGCGCCGCGTTCGAGCTGCGCGCGAAAGCCACCCGCACGCAGCACATGTGGGACCTCGCGTTCATCGGCGGCTCGGCGCTTGCGGCGTTCTGCCAGGGGATCGTGCTCGGTTCGCTGCTGCAGGGCATCAGGATCGAGAACAACCGGTTCGCGGGCGGGCCGTTCGACTGGCTGTCGCCGTTCAGCATGCTGTGCGGGATCGGCGTGCTCGTCACCTATGCGACGCTCGGCTGCGGCTGGCTGATCCTGAAGGTCGACGGCGAACTGCAGCGCAAGATGCGGTTGCTGATGAAGCCGCTCACGGGCGTGCTGCTCGCGGTGATGGGCGTGGTCAGCCTGTGGACCGTGATCGGGCTGCCGGCCGTCGCGCACCGCTGGTTCGGCAGCGGCAACCTCGGCTGGTTCCTGCCGGTGCCGATCCTCGTCGTCGCATGCGTGTGGGGCATCTTCCACTCGGTGAAGCGTGCGCACGAGGCCACGCCGTTCCTGCTGACGCTCGCGCTCGTGTTCCTCGGCTACACGGGGCTCGTGATCAGCATCTGGCCGAACATCGTGCCGCCGTCGCTGACGATCTGGGATGCGTCGTCGAGCCATTCGAGCCAGTTGTTCGCGCTCGTCGGCACTGTGATCGTGCTGCCGATCATCCTCGTGTACAACGCGATGCAGTACCGCGTGTTCCGCGGCAAGGTGCGCGAGGGCGACATCGGCTATCACTGAGCGGCAAGCGATGTGACGGGTGTGGCGCGGGCTGGCGTATCATCGCGCGCAGCGCGGCGCCCGACCCGGCACCCGACCGAACAGCGGCCCGCCACGCGCGGGCCGTTGCACATCGGGTGCGGGCGCAACGGGTTGCGTATTCCTTTGGCAGTCGAGAAAACATCATGATCGTCAGACCACGACAGAACTGGCTCCGGATGCTGTTCGTATGGAACGGCTCCGTGCTGCAATCGATCATTCCGCAACTCGTGTTCATGGCGATCGTCAGCACGCTGGCGGTCTTCACGAACGGACGCATCTTCGGCGAGAAGATTCCGCTCAACACCGCGCCTTTCACGCTGTTCGGGCTTGCGCTCGCGATCTTCCTCGGGTTTCGCAACAACGCGAGCTTCGAGCGCTTCAAGGAGGCGCGGCATCTGTGGGGCAACCTGCTGATCGCCGCACGCGCCGTGACATCGCAACTGCATCGCTACCTGCCCGACAGCGTGAGCGACGCCGAGCGCAACCGGCTCGCCGATCTGCTGATCGCGCTCGCGTATGCGTTGAAACATCAACTGCGTCATACCGATCCGACCGACGATCTGCTGCGCATTCTCGGAGCGGAGCGCACGGCCGCGCTCGGCGGCAAATGCTACAAGCCCGTCGCGATCCTCGACGAACTGCGCGGCGGCATCGTCCGTGCGCTGGGGCGCGCGCCCGGCAGCGACGCGACCTGCTGGATGTTCGAGACGCAACTCGACGAGCTCGGCAAGTCGGTCGGCGGTTGCGAGCGCATCCTGTCGACGCCGATCCCGTTTTCGTACAGCGTGCTGCTCCATCGCACCGTGTATGCGTATTGCGTGCTGCTGCCGTTCGGGCTCGTCGATTCGACGGAGTTCTTCACGCCGCTGATCTGCGTGTTCATTTCCTACACGCTGATCGCGCTCGAGGCGATCGCGAACGAAGTGGCCGAGCCGTTCGGCCTCGCGCCGAATGCGCTCGCGCTCGATGCGATGACGCGCACGATCGAGCGGTCGGTGCTCGAACTCGGCGATCGACCGATGCCCGAGGAGTTCGTGCCGGCGTCGACGTATCAGATCACGTAGGGGCTGGGTCGGTAGTGCAGTCAGCGGTGAGGTTGATCGGTCGGATCGGTGACGAGTGTGTAGACTCGGGCTCGTTCAATGGAGCCAACACCATGCAACTTCTCGATCACGTGTCGATCAGTGTGCCGGATATCGACCGGGCACGCCCCTTCTACGATGCCGTCATGGCTGCGCTGGGCGCAACCAAGGTCTATGACCGGCCCAATGCGCTCGGCTATGGCGAACGTTGCAGCGCGAATGACCCTGCATCGACTTTTCTGGCGGTGTATCTGGATCCCGCCGAAGTCGGCGCGAGCAAACGGCACTGGTGTTTCAAGGCCGTATCCCGCGAGCAGGTGCATGCGTTTTTCGAGGCTGGCCTGTCCGCGGGCGGGCAGGCCGACGGCAACCCTGGATTGCGGCCGCAGTACCACGGCGACTACTACGCGGCTTTTCTCGTCGATCCGGCCGGCAACCGGGTCGAGGCCGTGTGTCATGTGGCGGGGGCGGTGCGCGAGGGGGCGTGACGGCGCTGCTCAATCGAAATACGTCAGCCCCATCGCTCCCTTCACCTCCGCGAGCGTCGCCCCCGCCACTTCCCGCGCGTGCAGCGTGCCGCGCTTCAGGATCGCCATCACTTCCGCCTTGTCGGCCTCGAACTCGCGGCGGCGCGTGCGGATCGGCTCGATCAGCGCCTGCAGCCGCTCGTTCAGCACGCGCTTGACCACACTATCGCCGAGGCCGCCGCGGCGATAGTGGGCCTTCAGCTCGTCGACCTTCGCGACGTCCGGCTCGAACGCGTCGAGGAACGTGAACACGACGTTGCCTTCGACCTGGCCCGGGTCGCTCACGCGCAGGTGATTCGGATCCGTGTACATGTCCTTCACGGCCTGCGCGATCTCGTCAGGCGTCGAGCCGAGCGTGATCGCGTTGCCGAGCGACTTGCTCATCTTCGCCTTGCCGTCGATGCCCGGCAGCCGCGTGACCGACGACAGCACGGCCTCGCACTCGACCAGCACCGGCTGATCGACGGTCGCGTTGAAGCGGCGTACGAGTTCGTTGGTCTGCTCGATCATCGGCAACTGATCGTCGCCGACCGGCACATGGGTCGCCTTGAACGCGGTGATGTCCGCTGCCTGGCTCACCGGGTAGGTCAGGAAGCCGGCCGGGATGTCGCGCTCGAACCCGCGCAGGCGGATTTCTTCCTTGATGGTCGGATTGCGTTCGAGGCGCGCGACCGTGACGAGGTTGAGCAGGTATTGCGACAGCTCGGCGAGTTCGGGCACCTGCGACTGCACGACGATCGTCGAGATCGCCGGATCGATGCCGACGGCGAGGTAGTCGAGCGCGACCTCGATCACGTTGTCGGTCACGCGCTGGCGGCGCCCCATGTTGTCGGTCAGCGCCTGCGTATCGGCGAGCAGCAGGAATTGCCGCGCTTCGTGCTGCATCTGCACGCGGGCGCGCAGCGAACCGATGTAGTGGCCGAGGTGCAGCGGGCCGGTCGTGCGGTCGCCGGTGAGGATGGTCGGGCGGGTGGGTTGCGTCATGGTCGTCGTGGGCTCCGGGTTGTCGAAGCCGCTAGCGATGACGTCAGCGCAGAAACGCCAATGCCGCCATCGCTGGCGGCATCACGTTTGGGACATGCAAAAGGAAACGGGCCGCCTGGGTCAGGCGCGCCACCAGCAATGTGCGATCGGCGGGGTGGGTCGGGTTTCCATCGCGCAAGTATAGCGCAGTGCGTGGGCGGACGCGTACGTCAGCGGATCACCGATTCCATCGCGAGGTAGGCGGTTTCGGCGGACGGCCACAGCAGGTACAGCAGGCCGGCCATCAGCAGCAATGCGCCGGCGCGGACGAACGGCGTGCGGTCTTTCTCGCGTGGGGGACGGGTGGGCTGCTTCGATTTCTTCATGCTTGCAGGCGCGGGGCGCGCCACTCCAACGGTTACTGCAACGGGTCGCGCGGGGCGAGCCGGGGTATGACGGGTTTTACGGGGCAGGGGTGCTGTCCGGGGCTCGGGTCGTCCGGGCCCAGCGCGAAGTTTACCAGCCGCGGCGACGTGAAAAAGGGGACGGTTGAGAGGCCGTGCCGGCTGCCCGCGTCAAGGTGACCGGCATCCTACCAGTTCGATGGGCCGGACACAGTCAAGAATTGTCGGGAGGGCGCGGCCGGCGCGCTGCGACCGTCGACTTCACAGACACGTCGCATGGTTCGTCCCTGCAACAGTCCCGCCGAAATTTCCGGCCGGGCCGTCGCACATCCTTTTCCCGGAGAACCTCATGCGATATCCATTGCAGCACGCCGATCAGCCCGCCGTCGCGCGGCGTCCATCCGAACCGGAACCTCACGCACCCGTGCCGCGGGCGGCTCTCGAGGAGGTGTGAGCGATGAGCAACGACACACTCGACCCGCTGCTGCGCCAGTTTGCGGAGAAGCGCCTGGGCCGGCCGCTCGAGCCGGGCGAAGAGCAGGCGCTGCTTGCGCGGCTGCCGAGCCGGCAGGGGAACCCGTCGGCGCCCGCCGCCCTCCCGGCCACGCAGGCGAGCGCCGCGAAACCGCCCTTGCCGCAGTTGAAAACCCGGCGCGAGGCGCGCGAACAGATCAAGCATTTTCTGCAGCTCAACCAGCAAAAGGCGTACGAGAAGATGCGCGGCATCCTGCAGACGATCGACACGCAGAACGAGACGACCCTCGGCATGCTGGCGTCGGAACAGCAGAAGGTGTCGGGCGTACTCGACGCGCACGCGCCGGGCGACGACGCGGGGGCCTCAGGCGCGGCGGAGATCCAGGACAGCACTCGCGAGGCGCTGACGATGATCGGGGAACAACTGACGGGCCTGATCCGGCAGGAAATCGAAACCTGCTTCCGCCAATACGGCGATGCGCTCGCGGAACGGCTCGCCGAACGGCTCGCCGTCAGGCTCGACGCGATGGAGGACCGGTTGCGAAGCATCGGCGTCGATCCGGTCGAACCGTCCGAACCCACCGCTGCGGTTCACGATACGCCCGGCCCAGCGTCCATGGAGTAGCACGCGGGTCATGCGGCCGAACGCGAAACCGGCCGGCCCCGTGTGCGACCTCTCAACTACGTGAACCAAGGAGCAACAAATGGCTGATACGTGTCAAGTGTGCCAGGTCAATCCCGCGATTACCGATGCGGTCACACAGGTCAACGTCAAGGTGGTCGCGGAAGCGCCGGCAATGGCGATGGGCTCGCTGTACCAGGCCCAGAGCCATTCGCTCAGCATCCTGTTCGAGAACGCGGTGCAGCAGCAGTCGCAGGCCGCGATCCAGTCGCAAACGTCGACGAACGTGGGGACGATGCAGCTCTACACGATCGGGCCGGAAAGCGCGGGCGCGGCCGCCACGGAAATCGGCGCGAACGGGATCATTTCCATTCTGGCCGACGTGATCGCGATCGGGAAAGCAGTGGCCCGGCCGTAAGGCGTCATCGCAGCACCGTGGTTGAAGCGGCGGAGCAAGCGGCACGCGCTGCCGATACCGCCGCCGAGCCGCGGATCCATAGCATGACCGCCAGCGCCTGACCAGGTGCCGTGCGGTTCCGGAGCAAACGACGGAACGGGCAGAGCCGATTCGATGCGGTGCCCGTTCGCGAACCAGGAGAAATACGATGCCGAATGACGCAAACGACTCGAAGGACCCCTGCAAGACTTGTACGGTCAACGCCGCGATCACCGACGCGGTCACGCAGACCAACGTCAAGGTGGTCGGCGAAGCGCCCGCGATGGCAACGGGCTCGCTGTACCAGGCCCAGAGCCATTCGCTCAGCGTGCTGTTCGAGAACGCGGTGCAGCAGCAGTCGCAGTCCGCGGTGCAACTGCCGACCTCGACGAACGTGGGCACGATGCAGCTGTACACGCTCGGGCCGGCGAGCGCCGGCGCCGCCGCGACGGAAATCGGCTCGAACGGCGTGCTGTCCGTACTGGCTGACGTGCTCGCGCTCGGCAAGGCGCTGGCCTGACGCGTAAGCCGGCGTCGGCGCCGGGCGGTGGCCCCGATCGCGGTGGCTGCCGCCCGGCGCACGGCGTCGTGTCGACGCCCGTGGCGGCGGGACGCCCTGCCGCGCATCGACGGCGCCGATCGACCCACTCACGCTTTCGCCATGACTGCGCCGCAGCGGCGCGCACACCAGGAGCAACGACATGCCGGAACAGGTTTCCCCTGCGATGACCGATGCAGTCACGCAAGCCAACGTCAAGGTGGTGGGCGAAGCGCCCGCCGTGGCCTTGGGCACGCTCATGCAGTCGAACAGCCATGCGTCCGCGATCCTGCTTCACAACGCGGTGCAGATGCAGGCGAACCAGGCGGCGTCCAATCTCGCCGCCACGACCGTCGGCATCATGCAACTCTATGCCGGCTCGCCGGTGGCGCTGGCCAGCGCGGCGCGGTCGGCGAACGACAACTTCGTATCGCAACTGGCCGCCGTCGCGCAGTTGATGAACGCCATCGGCCACGGGCGCGGCTGACCCTTACGGCGCGCCGCGCAACCCGGCGCGCGCAAACCTGTCCGCCCGGCCGCGCTGCGTGACGCACGCGCTGCCGGGCAGGGTGTCAATTGGCGTCGGCGATGGTCCGGAGCTGCTCCGGTTTCTCGATCGTCACGCCGTGTTCGTGTAGCCGGATCAGGCCGTCGCGCTGCATCTTCTGCAGGCTGCTGTTCAGCCGCGGCCGGCTGACGTTGAGCATCGCGGCGAGGATGCTCTGGCTCTCCGGCAGCGGCACCTCGAGACCATTCCCTTGCATGCGGTTCAGCAGATGGCGCGCGAGCCGTGCTTCGAGCCGGTACAGGCACGCCGATTCGACGAAGTCGCTCAACTGGTGAATGTGCCGGCACAGCTGGTCGTGGATGCGCGCCATGAATTCCGCGTTGGCCTGCAGCGGCGCGAAGTGCTGGCGATGCAGCAGCAAAACGCGGCAGTCGGGGCTCAACTGGGCGGTGAAGCTGCGCCGGTGCGCGCGAATCAGCGTGTTTTCGCCGATGAGGTCGCCCGGTATGGCGTGGCCGAGAATGATCTCGCGGCCGCCGGGTTCGTGCAGCGTCTTGTAGACACGGCCATGGCGCACGAACGCGACGAAATCCTCCGGATCGCCCTTGAAGAACAACAGGCGATTGCCGTGTTCGGGCCAGGGTGTGACATGCCGCTCGATGTGGGCGAGCAGACTTTCCGGGAGATCGGTCAGTATCGGTATATTGCGCAGCGTTTGAGCGTCAGCAAGGGCAGGCATGTTTTCCGCGCGAGGTTGTTTGACGATGCGGCCACCTAGCGAAAAACGCTGCCTTCGGCATTACGTGAAAAATGAATAACGAAAGAATTGAAATAATCGGCAGGTAGTCCGGACAGGGCGGCACTTCGGCGGCACGCGCGCTTGATCGACCGACATGGAAAGCAGCATGCCGACGCACGGACGCATCGCGGCGGTAGTCGTTCTTTTTCATCGCAATGCCGTTATTCGGTCAGGCCCGGCGGCGCATCTGAAACGACGGATTCGGGCTATGCCGGTGAATTAAAATTTCCGTTCATAATAATCAAGAAAATTTACCGAAACCGATTATCGTTATATCGGTGTTACGCGGGTAACAGCGCCATTCCCGGCATCGAATCGATTCTGTGTTTTCCATAAAAAAAGGAAGACACGGGATGACAACCTCGAACCAGCACGCTGCCCCGACGCCCGAGTCTTCGGCGCAGCAGCTCGATCGCACGTGGCGGGAAATGCAGGGGAAATTGCGGCGTCGCGCGCGCCTGTTGTGCAAGGGCGATATTCACCGTGCCGACGAACTGCTTTCCGATACCGCGCTCAAGGTCCACATTTACCTGCAGCGCTCGCCCGAGCGCGTCCGGAACCTCGCGGGCTTTCTCTTTCTGGCGCTGAATCACGCATTCCTCGATGGCGCGCGCCGCCGTCTGCGAGAAAGCGGCATGCTCGAATTCGACCCGGCCTGGGACGACGATCATGCCGTCGAGCTGGCCGGCCACGCGCCGTCGGTGGAGCAGCAACTGCTGCTTCGGCAACAGCTGATGCGCCTCGAGCAGGCGCTGTCGATGCTCTCCCCGCAGCAGCAAATGCTGTTCACGCTGAAGTTCGAGGAGGACCGGCCCTATCTGCACATCGCCGCGACGCTCGGGATCAACGAGCCGCTTGCCAGAAAACGCGTCGAGCTGCTGCGCAAGAAATTGCGCGAGGAACTCGCGTGAGCGCGTTCACGAATGCAGGCAGCCAGCGTTCCTAACGGCATGCACGGCGTCGATGGCCTGCCGGCCCGCCCGTCCCTTCAATCGCATGCCGGAGCCGAGATCCGAGGAGGCCTCGTGGCAGACAAAGTCAATGAGCAGATTACCGACGCGCTGACGCAGACCAACGTGAACGTCGTCGCGGGGTCGCCGGCCCAGGCGCTGGGCATGCTTTACCAGATGTTCAGCCAGGCCGTCGGCATCTCGGCGCAGAACATGACGCAGCAGCAGGCGGCGCTGAACCAGATTTCGAACGCCGTCGTGTCGAAGGCGGTGGCCATGATCCTGTCCGTCGAGGCGTCGCCGAAGCCGCCATCGGGCGGCGCGGCGCTGCCCGCGGCGGGCGGGCCGCAGACGGGTTCCACGCATTAGGACGCGACGACTATCGGGACACCTAAGTCATGAACATGAAAGGTCTTTTGGACGGACGCGGAGCAGGCGCGACGCAAGCGCCGGACGACATCGCTAACGCCGCAGCCGAAGCAACGACGCAGGCCGATGCCGCGCCGCAAGCCGCTGCTTCGGCAGCCGGCAAGCGCGCGTGGCCGATCAACCGGCTGCGCAGGTTCACCGACGCGCTGAAGGCGCCGGACCAGATCGCGGGTGCGAGAGGGGCCGCCAACTCGGCATTGCAGACGGTGCAGGCGATCAACGCGGAGGCGGCGTCCTACGCGACGACCCAGATATCCGTCGGCCCGAACATGATGATCACGCAGGCGGGCGGCATGGTCGCGCAGGCGGCGGCCAACTACTTCGAGGCGTCGACGTCGCTGGCGATCGCGGGCAAGAGCGTGCTGATGAAGGATCTCGCGCAGAAGACCATCGACGAGGACGTGAAAGGCATGGCGATGGATGCGGTGGGCCTGCTGTTGACGGACCTGTTCGTCGCGACCGCGGCGGTCGTTGCGGGCGCCGCGGAAGCGATCGAAGGGGAGGCCGCGAGCGTCGCGCTCGACAGAATCGACGAGAGTCTGCAGAAGTATCAGGCGCTGCTGGACAAGAAGGGCACGTAGCGCACCTGGCGCACGCAGGGCGCGGCGCCGATGACGAACGTCGCGGGCAATCGCGTCGTGCGAACCGCGGGGCGATCGCCTGCCGCGCGTGCAGAGACACAGTATCGATCGACACGACCCGCCGGGCCGTCAGGCCCGATGCGGGATGTGAGCGGCGGGCGCGACGCACGTTCCGGGTCGAACGCGTCGCGGCCCGCTACCGGCAGTCATGTCCAGTCATGAGAGGAACCTATGTCCTACATCATTCAGCACGTAAACGGTCCCGCGCCGCTGGCGGTTGGCGAGCGCAAATGGGGCGATGCGACGGAAATCGATTTCGGCGCGATGACGAGCTGCATCGCGCTCGTCGAGCAGACGCCGGGCCAGCCGACGCTGGTGCGCGGGATCCATTTGTCGATCGTCAGCCCCGACGGCACGAAGGTCTACGACACGGCCGCGGATGTCGCCGGACAGGTCGAGACGATCATGCAGCAAAGCGGCGACATGCGTGCGTGCCTCGGGCGTATCGACCTCTGGCAGGCCAGCACGTCGCAAGAGGTGCAGGATTTCTTCGTCGCGTTGATGATGAGCCTCGACATGACCGACTGGGTGCAGGTGCCGGACGGCAACCTGCGGGTGCGGATCGACGGCGGCGTGATGCAATATCGGCAGGGCACCGGCGCCTGGACCAACGTGTAGCCGGCACCGTCCGCGCAAACCGGCGCCCGCGATGCGCGCGGGCGCCGGCGACATACCGCTCGATGGCATCGACTGTCGGGTCGATCGCGTCGACGCATCCGTTTTTTTGGCGCCGATACGCAGGTGTCGGACCGTCCCCGGCCGGCATGCCGCTTCGGACTGCGTGCAGGCACGTCGCTCGCCACCGGCCCCCGCCCCAGCTTTTTGCTCGTCAACACCAACAAAAAACCTCGTTTCGCCCCACGCAGCCTGTCAGCAGAATGTCTCCATTCCCACTCACGCGACCCCGCGCGTCGCATGAGCCGCACTTCAGAAGGAGACAGCCGTGGCAGTCGAAACAACCGCAATCGATACGCTCGTCGTCGGCGCCGGGCAGGCCGGCGTGGCCATGAGCGAGCATCTGGGCAAGCTGGGCGTGCCCCATCTCGTGCTGGAGCGCGACCGTATCGCCGAACGCTGGCGCACCGGGCGCTGGGATTCGCTGGTCGCGAACGGCCCCGCATGGCACGACCGGTTCCCGGGCCTCGAATTCGACGGTCTCGATCCCGACGCGTTCGCATCGAAGGACCAGGTCGCGGACTACTTCGAAGCGTATGCGCGCAAGTTCGACGCGCCGATCCGCACCGGCGTCGAAGTGAAGAACGTGGTGCGCAACACGGGCAAGCCGGGCTTCGTCGTCGAGACGTCCGACGGCACGATCGAGGCGAACCGCGTGGTGGTCGCGACGGGGCCGTTCCAGCGCCCGGTGATTCCGCCGATCGCGCCGGACGACGCGCACGTCGTGCAGATTCACTCCGCCGACTATCGCAACCCGGGCCAGCTTCCGGCCGGCGCGGTGCTGGTGGTCGGCGCGGGTTCGTCGGGCGTGCAGATCGCCGACGAGCTGCAGCGTGCGGGCCGGCAGGTTTACCTGTCGGTCGGGCCGCACGATCGCCCGCCGCGTGCGTATCGCGGCCGCGACTTCTGCTGGTGGCTCGGCGTGCTCGGCGAATGGGACAAGGAAGTCGCGACGCCCGGCCGCGAGCACGTGACGATCGCGGTGAGCGGCGCGCGCGGCGGCCATACGGTCGATTTCCGCGCGCTCGCGAACCAGGGCGTGACGCTGGTCGGGCTGACGAAGTCGTTCGACGGCGGCGTGGCCGTGTTCGAACGCGATCTCGCGACCAATCTCGCGCGCGGCGACGAGAACTACCTGTCGCTGCTCGACGCGGCCGATGCGTATGCGGCTCGCAACGGCCTCGACTTGCCGGAAGAGCCGGACGCACGGCGCATCCTGCCGAACCCCGACTGCGTTACGCATCCGATCCTCACGCTCGATCTCGCCGTCGCAGGCATCACGTCGATCGTCTGGGCCACGGGCTATGCGGTCGACTACGGCTGGCTGAACGTCGACGCGTTCGGGCCGAACGGCAAGCCGCAGCACCAGCGCGGCGTGTCGAAGGAGCCGGGCATCTATTTCCTCGGGCTGCCTTGGCTGTCGCGACGCGGCTCCAGCTTCATCTGGGGCGTGTGGCACGACGCGAAGCACATCGCCGATCACATCGTCACGCAGCGCAAGTACCTCGCGTATCACGACGCGTCGCAGCGCCGCGCGGCCGCGCAAGCGGCGCGGCCCGACACACGCCTGCTCGCCGAAGCGGCGAACTGATTACCTGACGAACAGACCCATCCCGCCGCGTCGCGACGGCTTCCGGCGTGGCGGGCGACCCCACCGACACTCGAAGGATCTCGATGAGCCAGCCTACCCATACGCGTATCCGGATGTTCAACACGAAGGATACCTATCCGAACCAGACGCTCGACAACGACCTGTGCCAGGCCGTGCGGGCCGGCAACACCGTCTACGTGCGCGGCCAGGTCGGCACCGATTTCGACGGCAACCTGATCGGCCTCGGCGACGCGCGCGCGCAGGCCGAGCAGGCGATGAAGAACGTCAAGCAGTTGCTCGAGGAAGCCGGTAGCGACATCACGCATGTCGTGAAGACAACGACCTACCTGATCGACCCGCGTTATCGCGAACCCGTGTACCGGGAAGTCGGCAAGTGGCTGAAAGGTGTCTACCCGATCTCGACGGGGCTCGTCGTCTCCGCGCTCGGGCAGCCGCAGTGGTTGATGGAGATCGACGTGATCGCGGTGATTCCCGACAACTGGCAACCGAGCCACGCATAGGGGGCGACATGACTTTCTCCATCGTCGGGCGCTGCCCGGAGACGGGCCAGCTCGGGATCGCGATCAGTTCGTCGAGCATCGCGGTGGGCGCGCGCTGCCCGTGGGTGCGCGCGGGCGTCGGCGCCGTCGCGACGCAGAACATCACGCTGCCGGCGCTCGGGCCTCAGATTCTCGACCTGATCGAACACGACCTGCTCGCGCCTGCCGCGGCGCTCGACCGCGCGTTGAGTGCGAACGGCTGGAGCCAGTACAGGCAGGTCACGGCGATCGACGGGCAGGGGCAGACGGCATGCTTCACCGGCAAGGAGGCGCTCGGCACGCATCACGCGGTGCAGGGCGAACAATGCGTGGCGGCCGGCAACCTGCTGGCGGCGCCCGCCGTGATCGACGCGATGGTGCGGGCCTTCGAGCAGGCGTCCGGCTTGCTCGCCGACAGGTTGCTGGCCGCGATGCACGCGGCCATCGCGGCCGGCGGCGAGGCCGGCCCGGTGCATTCGGCCGCGTTGAAGGTGGCCGGCGACGTGACCTGGCCGATCGTCGACCTGCGCGTCGACTGGGCCGACGCCGATCCGATCGGGCAGCTCGATGCGCTATGGCGCGCGTATCGACCGCAGATGCAGGACTACCAGACACGCGCGCTGAACCCGACCGCCGCGCCGAGCTACGGAGTGCCGGGCGATGAGTGATCCGTCGAGCCGCGCGTTGCTCGAACGGCTGATCGGCTTCGCGACGGTCAGCCGCGATTCGAATCTCGAGATGATCGGCTTCATCCACGACTATCTCGCCGGGTGGGGTGTGCAGAGCGAACTGTTCTACAACGCGGAACGCACGAAGGCGAGCCTGTATGCGACGATCGGCCCGCGCGATCGCGGCGGCGTCGCGCTGTCGGGGCACACCGACGTGGTGCCGGTCGACGGGCAGGCGTGGACGGTCGAGCCGTTCCGGCTGACCGAGCGCGACGGCCGGCTGTACGGCCGCGGCACGACCGACATGAAGGGCTTCATTGCGTCGGTGCTCGCGGCCGTTCCGGCGTTCGCCGCGCGACCGCTGAGCCTGCCGGTGCATCTCGCGTTCTCGTATGACGAGGAAGTCGGCTGTCTCGGTGTGCGGCCGATGCTTGAACGACTCGCCGCGTGCGAACATCGTCCGCGGATGTGCCTGATCGGCGAGCCGACCGAACTGAAGCCGGTGCTCGGTCACAAGGGCAAGCTCGCGATGCGCTGCCACGTGAAGGGTGCCGCGTGCCACTCGGCCTACGCGCCGTCGGGCGTCAACGCGATCGACTATGCGGCGAAGCTGATCGGCCGGCTCGGCGAGATCGGTGCGGCGCTCGCGCGGCCGGAACGGCACGACGGCCGCTTCGATCCGCCGTTCTCGACCGTGCAGACGGGGTTGATCAAGGGCGGCCGCGCGCTGAACATCGTGCCGGCCGAATGCGAATTCGATTTCGAGGTGCGTGCGCTGCCGGATTTCGATGCGCACGACGTGCCGAGAACGCTGCAGGACTATGCGGAATCCGAACTGTTGCCGAGGATGCGCGCGGTGCAGCCCGATACCGACATCCGGCTGCAGCCGCTCGGCGCGTATCCGGGGCTGGCGACCGCGCCGGACAGCGAGGCCGCGCGCCTGCTCGCGCTGCTGAGCGGGTCCGACGCGTTCGGCACGGTGGCGTTCGGCACCGAGGGCGGGCTGTTCGGGCAGGCCGGCATTCCGACCGTCGTGTGCGGGCCGGGCAGCATGGATCAGGGGCACAAGCCCGACGAGTTCGTCACGCTCGAGCAACTGCATGGTTGCGACGCGATGCTGGGCCGTCTGGTCGCGTATCTCTCGTCCGCCGCCTGAACGGGCGGCCGGCACGCATGCGCCGCGCCCGACGGCGCGCGTGTCTTCCACATCCCGTTCCCGATCGTCGACCTTGCCGCCGCTATCGAGCCGATGGCGGCGATTGCGCCGGTTGCGCGACGATCTGCGCGAGCCGCTCGCGGCAGAAATCGACGAACGACTGCGCCTGTTTCGTGAGCTGACCGCGCTTCAGCCGTGCGCTCACGAGCCCGGACGGGCTGACCGTTTCGCTGAGGCCGATCGTCACGACACGCTGGCCGTCGTACGTATATTCGGAATGCGGGCGCGTGACGAGCAGCGAGAAACCGAAGCCGCGACCGACCATCCCGCGCACCATCTCGATCGACGGCGAGCCGAACACGATGTTCGGCGTGAGCCCGAGCTCGTGAAACAGGCTGACGAAATACGTGCGGCTCGGCTGCACGTCGAGCAGGATCATCGGCTCGACGCACAGGTCGCGCAGCGACACGTGCGTCTGGCCCGCGAACCGGTGGTGCTCCGGCAGCAGCACGTACGGCTGCTGCGGCGGCATCAGCGGCTCGGTTTCGATCGTGCCGTCGAGATCGTGGTCGTACATCAGCGCGAGATCGAACGTGCCGGACGTCAGCCCCTGCACGAGTTCCTGCTGGTCGCCGTCGCGCAGCCGGATGTTCACGCCCGGATAGCGCTCGCGAAAACCCGCGATCAGTTGCGGCAGGTAGAGCGGCGCGACCGTCTCGAAGCAGCCGATGTCGATCTGCCCGGTTATCACGTCGTTGTCGGCGAGCGCGTTCTGTTCGAACTCGTGCGCGATGCGCAGCAGTTCCTGCGCTTTCCGGTAGAAGCGCGTGCCGCTCGGCGTCAGCGACACGCCCTGCGCGTGGTGGCGAATGAACAGCTTCACGCCGAAGCTCTCTTCCAGCCCCTTGATCGCGCTGGAAATCGACGGTTGCGCGATGAAGAGCTGACGCGATGCCTCGGCAACGCTGCCGGATTCGACCGTCGTGACGAAGTATTTCAGTTGCCGCAAAGTGTAGTGAGCCACAAGCACCCCTGATGCCCGGCCCCGGCGTGCCGCCGCGGGCGCATGCTGTTGGATTCGCGTAGCACCTTACCTGAAGTCTTTCGACGCCGAAATTTCCGCTGCAGAGCTTTTTCGTATGTCGCGGAAATATTTTTAGTATTTTCCGGTCCCGATGCGCATGGCGCACCATCGTCTCCAGCCTGGATCGCGACGAGGCCGCGTGGGCGCCGGCGGGACACGTCATCCGTCCCCGCCTGGCGGCGCACGCGACGCTTCGTTCGGCGCCGCCGCGTGCACGCAGCGCGGCGGCGCTCGCGTATCCGGACCGATTGCCGGCGCGCCCCCCGACGCGCGCCGGCGCACACGGCACGCGCGCATCGCCGCGCAGGACTGGAGACATCACCATGACGAACGCGGAACGCAATGCGTCCCCGATGATAGAGAAGCACACGATCGGCTATGTGCCGCCCTCGGAACGCCACGGCAAGGTGCGCGACCTGTTCACGCTCTGGTTCGGCGGCAACATCGCGCCGCTGCCGATCGTGACCGGCGCGCTCGGCGTGCAGATGTTCCACCTGAACCTGATGTGGGGCATCGTCGCGATCGTCGTCGGCCAGGCGGTCGGCGGCGTGCTGATGGCGCTGCATTCGGCGCAGGGGCCGCAGATGGGGATCCCGCAGATGATCCAGAGCCGCGCGCAGTTCGGCTCGTGGGGCGCGCTGCTCGTCACGGTGATCGCGGCCGTGATGTACGTCGGTTTTTTCGCGTCGAACATCGTGCTCGCGGGCAAGTCGGTGCACGGCATCGCGTCGTCGGTGCCAGTCCCCGTCGGCATCGTGATCGGCGCGGTGGGCTCCGGGCTGATCGGGATCGTCGGCTATCGGTTCATCCACATCCTGAACCGGATCGGCACATGGGTGCTCGGCATCGGCATCGCCGTCGGCTTCTGGATGATCCTGTCGCACGTGAGCACCGCCGATTTCCTGACGCGCGGCGGCTTCGACTTCGCGGGCTGGCTCGCGACGGTATCGCTGTCGGCGCTGTGGCAGATCGCGTTCGCGCCGTACGTGTCGGACTATTCGCGCTATCTGCCGGAAAACGTCGGCGTCGCGTCGACGTTCTGGGCAACCTATCTCGGCTGCACGATCGGCTCGACGCTCGCGTTCGTCTTCGGCGCGGTCGCGGTGCTCGCGGTGCCGGCCGGCGCGGACACGATGGATGCGGTCAAGCAGGCGACCGGCCCGCTCGGCCCGTTGATGCTGGTGCTGTTCCTGCTGAGCGTGATCAGCCACAACGCGCTGAACCTGTACGGCGCGGTGCTCGCGGTGATCACGTCGGTACAGACGTTCGCATACAAGTGGATTCCGACCGCGAAGACGCGCGCGGTGGTGTCGGTCGCGATCTTCGTCGCATGCTGCTATGCGGCGATCGGCGCGTCGACGAACTTCGTCGGCAACCTCGTCGATCTCGTGCTCGCGCTGCTGGTCGTGCTGGTGCCGTGGACGGCGATCAACCTGATCGACTTCTACGTGATCCACAAGGGCAAGTACGACATCCAGTCGATCTTCATGGCGGACGGCGGGATCTACGGCCGCTTCAATCCGCAGGCGCTGCTCGCGTATGCGATCGGCATCGTCGTGCAGATTCCGTTCATGAACACGCCGATGTACGCGGGCCCGATTCCCGCCCATCTGGGCGGCGCGGACCTGTCGTGGCTCGTGGGCCTGCTGCTGACGTCGCCGCTGTACTACTGGCTCGCGACGCGCGACAGCGCGTATCGGCGCCGGCAGACGGGCGCGACGATGCCGCCGACGGCGGCACGATGAAGAAGGGGACGCCGCGTCGCTCGCGCCGCGGCGGCGAGCGGTGGCGGGAATCGGGCAGGCACGCGGCGGGCGACGTGGCGCGCGCCTGCCGCGGCATCACACGACCGCCGAGCGCACGACGCGCACCGGCACCGACTTGTACGACGGCGTGCCGCTTTCCTTGTCGATGTAGTCGAGCGGCACGAGCACGTTCGCTTCCGGGTAGTACGCACCGACCGAGCCCGGCGCGATGTCGTACTCGATCGCGGTGATCTTCTCGAGGCGCAGCGTACGGCCCGACGCGGTGACCGTCTCGATGTCGACGAGGTCACCGTGTTCGAGCCCGTACTTCTCGAGATCGGCCGCGTTCATGAACAGCACGTCGCGCCGGCCGAACACGCCGCGATAGCGATCGTCGAGCCCGTAGATCGTCGTGTTGTACTGATCGTGGCTGCGCAGCGTGATCAGGCGCAGCACCTGTTCGGCGCCGAGCACGTCCGCATCCTCCTTCACGCCCTTGTAGACCGAGAACATCGCCTTGCCGGTCGGCGTCGGCCACACGCGCTCGGTGGGCGGCAGCGGCAGGCGGAAGCCGCCCGGCGTGCGAATGCGCTCGTTGAACGCCTCGAAGCCGGATACCGTCTTGTCGATCAGGTCGCGGATGCGATCGTAGTCGGCGATCAGGTCGAGCCATGCGACCTTGCTGTTCGGCAGCGTCGCGTGCGCGATGCCGGCCACGATCGCGGGCTCGGAGCGCAACTGGTCCGATGCGGGCTTGAGCTTGCCGGCCGACGCATGGACCATCGACATCGAATCCTCGACGGTGATCGACTGCCGGCCGGTGGCCTGCATGTCGAGCTCGGTGCGGCCGAGCACCGGCAGGATGAAGGTTTCCTTGCCGACCAGCAGGTGCGAACGGTTCAGCTTCGTGCCGAGATGCACGCTCAGGTCGAGCTTCGCCATCGCCGGGAACGACAGCTCGGGATCGGGCAGCGCGACCGCGAAGTTGCCGCCGAGGCACAGCAGCGCCTTCGCGGTGCCGTCGATCATCGCCTGCATGGCCTGCACCGCGTCGTGCCCGTGCTGCGCGGGTGGCGTGAAGCCGCACACGTCCTCGATCTTCTTCAGGAATTCGGCCGACGGCTTCTCGGTGATACCGACCGTGCGGTTGCCCTGCACGTTCGAATGGCCGCGCAGCGGGCACACGCCGGCGCCGGGCTTGCCGATGTTGCCGCGCATCAGCAGGAGGTCGGCGATCAGGCGCACGGTGGCCGTGCCCTT
The DNA here is from genome assembly GCF_001528895.1 of Burkholderia sp. MSMB1078WGS. Classification (NCBI taxonomy): domain Bacteria; kingdom Pseudomonadati; phylum Pseudomonadota; class Betaproteobacteria; order Burkholderiales; family Burkholderiaceae; genus Burkholderia; species Burkholderia sp. MSMB1078WGS. The sequence goes on from NZ_LPDI01000070.1 coordinate 75,529, forward strand.
GTTGTGCTGCGTGACGCCCATCCCGTACGTGACGATCGTCGCGTTCGACTTCGCATACGCGAGCGCGACCTGTTCGAGCTGCGCCTGGCTGAGGCCGCTCGCGCGTTCGATGTCGTCCCACGACGTGGCTTCGAGATCGGCCGAGAACGCCTCGAAGCCGTTGGTGTGCTGTGCGATGAAGTCGCGGTCGAGCACGTTGCCTTGCTCGGCCTCGAGCCGCAGCAGCGCCTTCATGATGCCCTTCAGCGCGGCCGCGTCGCCGCCCGCGTCGACCTGGTAGTACGTCGATGCGATTCGCGTCGAGCCGAACGACGCCATCTCGATCATGTCCTGCGGATCGGCGAAGCGTTCGAGCGCGCGCTCGCGCAGCGGGTTGAACACGATGATCGGCACGTTGCGGCGCGCGCATTCGTGCAGCGTGCCCATCATCCGCGGATGGTTCGTGCCGGGGTTGTGGCCGATCGAGATGATCAGCTCGCAGTGGTCGAAATCCTCCAGCGACACGGTGCCCTTGCCGATGCCGATCGACTGCGGCAGGCCGACGCTGGTCGGCTCGTGGCACATGTTCGAGCAGTCGGGGAAGTTGTTGGTGCCGAGCTCGCGCGCGAACAGCTGGTACAGGTACGCGGCTTCGTTCGACGCGCGGCCCGACGTGTAGAACTCGACCTGCTCGGGCGGCAGCGCGCGCAGCACTTCGCCGATGCGCGCGAACGCGTCGTCCCATTCGATCGCGCGGAACGTGTCGGTCGCGCGGTCGTAGACGAGCGGATGGGTGAGCCGGCCCATGTTCTCCAGTTCGTAGTCCGACATGCGCAGCAGCGACGACACGGTGTTCGCCGCGAAGAACTCGGGCGTCACGCGCTTGGTCGTCGCTTCCCACGTGACGGCCTTCGCGCCGTTCTCGCAGAACTGGAACGTCGACTTGTGCTCCTTGTCGGGCCACGCGCAGCCGGGACAGTCGAAGCCGTCGGGCTGGTTGGTCCGCATCAGCACGATCGGCGCCTCGATGGTTTCCATCTGCGTGCGCACCGCATCGGCTGTCGCGCGAAGCGCGCCCCAACCGCCGGCGGGCCCGTCGTATTTCCTGATGCCTGGCACTTCGCGTCGATTTGTCATGTGAATCTCCAATAGCCGGGCCCGGTGCGGGTGGCTCGGTTGCGCCGTGTCGCGGCGTGGGGCGGCTCCGTCCGGCGGACGGAGCCGGTCATGCGTGCCCCGGGCGGCGGGGCATGCGTTTTTCTAGCGGGCGTCCTTCTTCGCCCCGGACGACTTCTTGCCGGGCTTCGCCGTGGGCGGCGGGGCGTCGGCAGGCGTGTCGTCCGGCTTCCCGTCGCCGGCTGCCCTGGTAGCCTTGCCGGCCTTGCCGTTCGCTTCAGGCTTGCCGTCGGCGTCCTGCTTCGCGTCCTTCGTGCCTTTCGCTACCTTGGCGTCCTTCGCTTCAGGCGCGGCGAGCTTGTTGAACTTCACTTCGTCGCTGTCCTTGTCGTAGTCGACTTCGCACCGGTCGCCCGACTTCAGCCGGTCGGCGAGGATCTCCTTCGCGAGTCGCGTCTCGATGGTCTGCCGGATCTGGCGCTTCAGTTCGCGCGCGCCGAATTCCGGCTGGTAGCCGGCTTCGGTCAGGTGCGCGACGAGCGAGTCGCCCATCACGAGCGTGATGTCCTGCGCGGCGGCCGTGCGCACCACGCGGTCGAGCTGGATCCGCACGATCGCGCGGATGTCGTCCTTCGACAGCGCATGGAAGACGATCACCTCGTCGATCCGGTTCAGGAACTCGGGCCGGAAATGCCCCTTCAGCACCTGCATCAGTTCCTCGCGGATCGCCTTGTCGGTCTTGCGCGCGGCTTCCGGCTGCGTGAGGTTGTCCATGATGATCGCCGCGCCGAGGTTGCTGGTCGCGATGATGATCGTGTTGCTGAAATCGACCACGCGCCCCTTGCCGTCGGTGAGACGCCCGTCGTCGAACACCTGCAGCAGCACGTTGTAGACGTCCGGATGCGCCTTCTCGATCTCGTCGAGCAGGATCACGCTGTACGGGCGGCGTCGCACGCGCTCGGTGAGCTGGCCGCCTTCGTCGTAGCCGACGTAGCCGGGCGGGGCGCCGATCAGCCGCGCGACCGCGTGGCGCTCCATGTATTCGGACATGTCGATGCGGATGATCGCCTGCTCGTCGCCGAACACGGTCTCGGCCAGCGCCTTCGCGAGCTCGGTCTTGCCGACGCCCGTCGGCCCGAGGAACAGGAACGTCGCGATCGGCCGGTGCATCTGGCCGAGCCCCGCGCGCGACAACCGCACGGCATCGCTGACGGCGACCACCGCATCGCTCTGGCCGACCACGCGCTCGCGCAGCTGCTCTTCCATCTTCAGCAGCTTCTGGCGTTCCTCCTGCGTGAGTTCGGACACGGGGATGCCGGTCAGCCGCGACACGACCTCGGCTACCGATTCGACGGTCACTTCGAGCGTCTCCGAGCCGGTCTTGCGCTGCCACGCCTCCATCATCTCGTCGACGGCCTTCTGCTTCGCGTTGATCTGCTCTTCGAACTGCTTGGCTTCGTCGAAGCGCTTGCGCGAGGTCGCATAGTCCTGCTCGCGCTTCAGTTGCGCGATCTGCGCTTCGCCTTCCTGAATGTCGATCGGGCGCGACGTCGCGCCGATCCGCACGCGCGCGGCGGCCTGGTCGATCAGGTCGATCGCCTTGTCGGGCAGGAAGCGCGACGTGATGTAGCGGTCGGCGAACTCGGCGGCCGCGACGAACGCGTCGTCGGCGAACGTCACCTGGTGATGCGCCTCGAGGCTGTCGCGCAGCCCGCGCAGGATCACGATCGTCTGCTCGACGCTCGGCTCCGGCACGAACACGGGCTGGAACCGGCGCTCGAGCGCGGCGTCCTTCTCGATGTACTTCTGGTATTCGTTGAGCGTCGTCGCGCCGATCAGGCTCAACTCGCCGCGCGCGAGCGCGGGCTTCAGCACGTTCGCGATGTCGAGGCCGCCTTCGCCGCCGCCCTGGCCCGCGCCGACGATCGTGTGCAGCTCGTCGATGAACAGGATCAGTTCGTCCTGCTTCGCCGTCACTTCGTCGATCAGCTGCTTCGCGCGTTCCTCGAATTCGCCGCGATACTTCGCGCCGGCCACCATCGAGTTGATGTTGACTTCGACGAGCCGCTTGTCGCGCAGCACTTCGGGCACGTCGCCGTTGACGATCCGCTGCGCGAGCCCTTCGACGATCGCCGTCTTGCCGACGCCCGGTTCGCCGATCAGCACCGGATTGTTCTTCTTGCGGCGCGCGAGCACCTCGATCGTGCTTTCGATTTCCTGCGCGCGGCCGAGCACCGGATCGAGCTTGCCCTGGCGCGCGATCGCGGTGAGGTCGCGGCCGAACTTGTCGAGGTTCGGCGTGCCGGTCGGCGCGTCGACCCGGCCATCCTCGGCGCCCTTGCCGACCACCTTCACGACTTTCTGGCGCAGCGCCTCGGGCGTCACGCCGTATTTCTTCAACAGCGTGCCGGCGACGCTGTCCGGCACCGATGCGAGCCCGATCAGCAGGTGCTCGGGGCCGATGTACGAGTGGCCGAGATCGCGCGACGCCTGGAACGCGTATTGGACGGCCTTCTTCACGCGCGGCGAGATCGACAGCTTGTCGAGCGGCGCATCGGGCGCGGCCGTGCCGGTGTGCGCGTGCTCGTCGATGTACGACCGGATGTCCTGCGGCGACAGCTTCAATTCCTTCAGCAGCGCGGCGCAGACGTCGGTGTCGGCGAGCGCGTACAGCAGGTGTTCGGAATCGAGCTCGCTGCGGCGCAGCTCGTGCGCCTTCTCGGCCGCGCGCTGCAGCAGTTCGAGCGTCTGTTCGCTGAATGCGTCGGTCGGGTCGACCGATTCGCGCGGGATCTCGGCGGCGAGCGGCGATTCGTCGCCGAGGCCGCCGAACAACGACGACGGTCCGCCGCCGCCCAACAGCGAATCGAACGGATTCAGCATGCTCTGATGCCGCATCAGCTGTCGGAAGTGGTAATCGCAGATCGAGATCGTCTTGCGCTCGCCGTCCTGCATCACGGTTGCGCGCGCGACGGCCGGCCGGGCGTGACAGATATCGCAAAGTGCGGGCATGGTGGTCTGGCTCCTGTCGGTGAAGGTGGGGCGAAGGGTGAAGCCCGATGCGGTGCGGCGCTCACGCGCTCCGACCGCGCAGGCACGGCACGCACCGCGGCGGCGCGCGTGCCGCACCCGCGCGATCGCGCAGCGCGCGCCGGCGTGGCGCACGGTCGCGGTCGGGGCGGAAAGCGCGCGTGCCGAGAGGAGCCCACAGCATCGCTTCGACTGCGTTCAAAATAGCGAATCGGCGCGGGCCATCCAAGACACAGTTCCATGCCGGACCGGCCGTGAATTGCACCCTCACACGGGTGCGCGATTCGGCGGCAAGGAGTACAGACGGGCGCGCGCACGGCGGCGCGGGCAGCCGGCGGTGGAGGGCGGCGGGAAAGAGGTAAAGGGCGGCGGGCGAACGGCGCGGTGCGACATGGGCGCGCAGGGCGCCGGCAGCCGGCAAACGGGGAGCGAAAGGAGGAGAAAAGCGGGGAGAAAAGCGGGGAGTGAAGCGGCGAGCGAACCGGAGTGCGACGCGCAGCGCGGGCGCGAACCGGCTACGCCCGGCCCCGCGCGCACCGCAGCCGGTGCGCGCCATGGGGCCGGCGCAGGCGAGCGCGGGGTGCACGGTACGCGCCGGACATCGCGCAACCGCGGTGAACCGCGATCAGTCCGACAGTGTCATCGCGAGCCGTTGCCGTGCGATCTGCTTCACGTCGGCCGACAGCGCCGCATTCGGCAGACCATTGGCCCAGACGGAAAACGAATCCTCGATCAGGTTGCGCGTGTCGGGCGGCAGCTCGGCCAGCATCAGCGACACGACGGTAAACAGCACGGCGGTATCGCCGGCCTGGCCGCCCGCGTTGGCATCGACCTTCTGCTGCAGGGTAGCGACGGACGCTTGCAGCGCCTGTAATGCGTCATTCGATTCGCTCATGACATCCTCCGTGCAAGATGGGCTGGATCGGCGACGAACCTGCGGCCGGCAGCGCGGCAGTCGCGCGCGGCGCCCGGGCGGGCATCGCGCGCCGGCAACCGCGCTCAGGCGGCCGCGCCGTCCTGCGGCGCCACGGCCACCGATGCCTCGCTCGTCAGCATCAGGAACGTGAACGTTTCGCGCAGGTACAGGCGGACGCCCTTGTCGGTATGGCTCGTGTAGCCGATCGACACGTCTTCCCCGAGGTGCAGCTCGTAATCGCCGCCGCGCGTGGACAGCACGCAGCCGCCGCTGATCGCCGGCGCCCAGATGATCTCGCCGCTGACGATGCGTTTGATATGGCCGAGGACCGGATAGCCCTGGTCGCGCGCTTCGCTGAGCGCGGTGTACGCGTCCGACCCGAGCACGACCGAGTACGGGCCGTCGACGCCGGCGAGGCGCAGCGCCTCCAGCGCGTCGCTGATCGCGTCCGGGTAGGCGCTCACGTCCGCCGGCAGCGTGAGCCGGCGATTCGACGTGCCTTCGCGGATGCCGACGATGCCGGCCGCGCGGTAGCCGTCGAAAATCGCGTTGTCTTCGGCGAACGCGAGCCGCTGCGCGGCTTCCTTCGCCGGCTGCCAGTCGGCGTCGCGCGCGCCGCGCTCGACGCTGTCGATCGCGTCGCGGCTCAACTCGAACGGCACCGTCAGCTCGACGATCGTGCGCACCTCGCGCAGCCGCGCGTTCACGTGCTCGCGCGGCGCGGCGACGTCGAGCAGGTGCCCGGTGCCGACGGCCGACAGCTCGGGTCCCGCGGGGCCGTCGACGTCGACGACGCGGCGGCCGGCCACCGAGCGTTTGAAGGTGCGCGCCACTTCCTCCTCGATTTGCTCCCAGGCGGCGGACGAGATCGGGGCGAGTTCGCGGTGCAGGTTATTCATAGGTCGGGGTTCCTTTCAGCGAGCCGATGTTCAGCGAGCCGTCGCGCGGCGGGGCGGACGGCGCGGATTCCGGTTGGGCGGCGCCGGCGGCCGGCGCCGCGCGATCGGCGAGCGCTTCGAGCAGATCGGCCGACGGCACGAAGAACAGCGAGCCGGTGACCGCGCGGCTGTAGTCGAGCAGGCGGTCGTAGTTGCCGGGCGGGCGGCCGACGAACATGTTCTCGAGCATCTGCTCGATCGGCGCCGGCGAGCGCGCATAGCCGATGAAATAGGTGCCGAATTCGCCGGCGCCCGGGCGCCCGAACGGCATGTTGTCGCGCAGGATCTTCACTTCCCGGCCGCCCTCGTCGAGCGTGGTGAGCGAGCTGTGCGAGCACGACGGCTTCACGTCCGGCGCGAGCTCGATGTCGGACAGCTTGGTGCGGCCGATGATGCGCTCCTGCGTCTCGACCGCGAGTGCGTTCCAGCCGGCCATGTCGTGCAGGTATTTCTGCACGAGCACGTAACTGCCGCCCGCGAATTCGGCATCCTCGTCGCCGATCACCGTGAAGTCGACCGCTGCGCGGCCTTCCGGATTCTCGGTGCCGTCGACGAAGCCGATCATCGCGCGCTGGTCGAAATTGCGGAAGCCGTGCACTTCGTCGACGACCGTGACCGCGCTGCCGAGCGCGCCGAGCAGTTGCGTCGCGAGTTCGAAGCACAGGTCCATCGCTTCGGCGCGGATGTGCAGCAGGATGTCGCCGGGCGTGGCGATCGCGACGCGCTGGCCGGCGCCGAATTCGCGGAACGGATGCAGCGACGCCGGGCGCGGCTCGCCGAACAGCGCATCCCATGCATCGGAGCCGAAGCCGCATACGCACGTGAGATTGCCGCCCGGTACGCGCTTGCCGACCGAGCGCACGAGCGCGGCGATGTCGCCGCACCACGAACGGATCGTGTCGGCGTGATCGGCGCCGGGATTGATCGTCGCCACGAGAAAGATCGCGCTGCGCGTGATCGTGCTGTGAACGGCCTGGGAGATCGGGGGAGGGGGCGTCTGCATCGCGGGCTGCCGGTCAGTCGGGTCGGGACGGACGGGCCGCGGCAGCCGCGGCGCGCGAAGGCGAACGGTTGAACTGTGTCATGCGACGGTTCTCTGTGCTCTGTGTGACATGCGGATGAAGGACGTTGCGCGGGCATCGCGCAACGGGCCGCAGCGGCGGCGGCCGCCCCCGGGGCGCGAAGGGAAGGCAGACGGTGGCGCCGCGCGTTCGCCCGGCGCGTGGACCATCCGCACCGCGTAACGTCGTCGAGCATGCAATCTAGCAGCTTCGGCGGGTCTTTGGAACACGTATCGACGATCTGTCATTCGAATGGATCAAACAGGGCCGGGTTTTGTGCGGCGGCGGCGCAGCTGTACTCCTGGCGCCTGCGGCGCTGTGCTCTTGAGCGTGCGTGTCGCGTGCAGTAGATTAGGTTCCGCTCCGCCCGACGACGGCCATCATGATGAACCTTTTGGAAGCGATGCGTATTTTCGGTGCAATCGTCGAGCATGGCGGGCTGCGCGGCGCGGCGTCCGATCTGAAGCTCGACGTCGCGCAGGTCGATGCGCGGCTCGATGGCCTCGAACGCTATCTCGGCTGCCGGCTGTTGCTGGACCGCGCGGGCGACGATGTCGTGTGCACCGATGCCGGCGTCGCGTTTTACGCGTGTTGCCGGCGGACGCTGTCCGCGGTCGCGCAGGCGACCGGCGCGAGCGGAGCCGATGCGTGCGCAACGGTTTCCGGCCAGCCCGTCGCGGGCTTTCCGTTACCCGAGACCCCTCGCCGCGGCGACGCGGCATCGATCGCACCCTCTACGACACTGCACCGGTTAACGCGTTGAATACGTCCACTGCATCCGCCGATACGACCGCCGAGCGCATTCGTCGCCGCTTCGGTCATTTCCTGCACGCGGCCGAGCTGGCCGGGCTGGTCGTGATCGGGCTGGCGACCGCGTTCGCGATGGCGCAGGAAGCGTGGAAGGTCGTGCTCGCGGGCGAAGTGTCGCTGACCGACCTGCTGCTGATGTTCCTGTATCTGGAAGTGCTCGCGATGGACCTGCGCTATCTGCGGCTCGGCCGGCTGCCGGTGCGGTTTCCGCTGTTCATCGCGATGACGTCGCTCGCGCGCGACCTGATCCTGCGCGGCGCGACCGACAGCCCCGAGCGGATGCTGATGACGACCTTCGGGATCGTGCTGCTCGCGGTGGGCGTGCTGATCCTGAGTTTCGGGCAGCACCGCTTTCCGGCGGACGTCGACGATGTCGAGGACGACTTGCATGCCCGCAAGTAACGCGCGGACGGCGTTCGGAGCGAACCGCGGCGCGCCGAGCGAGGCGCGGCGGCCCCACCCTCATCCCACCACACGAGGTGTCGCATGACCAGGCAATTGATCGTCACCGTGTTCGGCGACGTCGACACGGCTCGGCAGGCCGCGAACGATTTCGACGCGCTGTCGGAGAAGAACGAAGGATTCCACATCGAGAACGGCGTCATCGTCGAGAAGGATGCGAACGGCAAGCTCGCGGTGCTCGACGCCGAATCGCGGCCGTTCAAGGGCGGCGTGATCGGCGCGATCGCGGGCGGGTTGCTCGGCCTGCTCGCCGGGCCGCTCGGCGTGGTGACTGGCATGGCGACCGGCGCGGGCGCAGGCATTCTCGCGCACGCGGCCGGCAATGCGCTGCTCGACGGTGCGTTCGTCGAGACGGTCGCAGCGCGGCTCGTGCCCGGCAGCGTCGCGGTCATTCTCGAAGCGAAGGAGGACACGCCGTTCTCGGTCGACAACGTCGTGACGGGATTCGGCGGCAAGGTCTTTCGCCAGGCGCTCGATTGAGCGCGCCCCTTTCGAACCGATTCGGGAGCATTGCATGCGCATCGATCAATCGTACCGGCGCTTCGACATCGCGGCGACGCTGTCGCCGCTGCCCGGCAACCGCGCGATCGCGGTCGTCGACGTGACGACCGACGATCCGGACCGCATCGCCGATCTCGGCACCGGCCAGTTCCTGCAGATCCGCAAGTGGATCGAGTCGAACGACGTCGCGCTGCTGACGGCGGTGTTCGACGAGTGCAAGGTCGCGATCGACCACTACGCGGACAACGTCGACGACGCTTGAGCGCGAGCGAGCCCGCGCATGGCCGGGCCTCGCGCCACCGCTGGCGCCTCCTCCGCCCGCGGTACTTGATGACGTGCGCGCGGCGACCGGCCGCGGTGCGGCCGCGCCGTCGTGTTCGCATCTGTTCACCACGCCGGCCGGATTTGAGTTTTCCTCGCCAAACTGTCACTTACATTCGCCGAAATGACGCAGTAGGATGCCGAACCTTGTCTTGATGAGATTCGCATTGCTATTCGCCTTCAATTTCGGTAACGGACGAGGTCCGAACCGGGACACCCGCGCCCGGCGACGGCTATCCGGCTTCATGCGTCGGCGTGGCCGTACCGCTCGTGCGGGGCAGGCCGGTTCATCGCTGGCGGGGCGAGGCGGATGAAGCTCTACGAGAAATTTGCAAACGACGTAGAGCGACTCATTCGGCAAGGGGTATATCGACACGGCGATCGTGTGCCGTCGGTGCGGCAGGCGAGCCAGCAGCACCGGATCAGCATCACGACCGTGCTGCATGCGTATCTGTTGCTGGAGAG